>CAJMQA010000089.1 GCA_905215395.1 uncultured bacterium
ACTGGACGATAGTTGCACTTTGGCTCAGTCCCTGGTTGTTGGTGACGGTAAATGTTATGTTTTTAGGTACGTAATTGATGGGAATTGTGCTTGTGACGGTGATTGTGCTTGTGGAGGCATTTACCGTAAACACAGGGAACTGTGCTTGCCCGCTGGTATAGGTGACATTCGAGGGAGTTCCTGTCGTGCTGTATTGTACGCAGGAAGCTGTGATATTCGTTACGCTGACGGGCAGGTCGGAAACGTAGTTCAGCGTATAGGTGGATATGTTGGCCATGACAATATTATATTCACTGATTCCGAGGTAGTGCTGGTTGACCGTTTTTAGTATGATTTGCCGGGTAGTCCAGTCGGTAATGGTACAGTTGCCGTTGACAGACACCGTACCGCTTTCGTTGTCTGAGCCGTTGTGATCGATATATACAGTGACATCGTAAATCATATTACGGGCGATCCGCCCTGTTTCAGGTCTGCCTGCATATTTATTTACGGGAATGCGGTAATAATTGGCGAGCCGTATTCCGTAAGGTACGTTCACCATCAGGTATGTTTCCCCGGCAGATGAGCTTCCCCAGTTGTTTTCGTAGCAATAGAAAGTGAACGTTGAGAGTGATGTTCCGGTTACATATGGGGAATTGTCGAAATCGCCGCTTGTCAGTACCGGAGGATTGTTATCCAGAAGCGTACCGTATTTGGCAAAATGCCGCAGGGATACCTGTACTGTAGTGGCTCCCGCAACAACAGAGGACAGGCTGAACCTGACCCTGATTTTCGATATCGCCCGTTTGAGTGGTACATTCACGTTTACCATAGGAGTCTGTGGTGTCGGGTTCAAAATAGCCGATACTTTCCCGTCCATGCAAAAATCAGCCTGAGTCGTATGGCTTGTCACTGGCGTCAGCGTCCGTAATGCTTTCAAAGCACCGAGTGTGATATTGCTCTGTACGCTGACATCCGACGGCAGGTTTACCACCGTATATATATCATAGGTCGTTCCCGGGCTGAAATTAGCCTGAGAAGTGCCCAGTTCCTTTGAAAATGTTCCGGTCCCTTGAAATGAAAGGCCTGTGAAAGCCTCGTAGCGGATACATTGCTGATTGTCCGCAGCATTTTGAGGGAAGACAAATACATGCATGTTTTTGATTTTGTTTTCATTGTACAAGTCATTGCCGGGTTCTGTCGCACGGGTCTCCGGTCCGGCGGTTTCGGGCTGCATGTTCAGGAATATTTTTCCCTGTCCGGTATCCGGTAGTACGCTATCCATTTCCTGATTACAAGCCCATAGCAAGATAACCGGAAGAATGATGTATATACTTTTTTTCATATCCCAATCAATTATAAGATGCAACCTGTGTAATTCTGATCCGGGTATCGGTGCCCGGATAACGGCGTTGTCCGCCTATCACCGGATTAATTGGAATTTCATTTCCTTCGACAGTGATATAAAATTCGGTATCCCGGGCTTCACCTGTCCATCTTTTCGAGGCCCTGACAGCAATAAATTCAGGCGAACCGGAATTGGTAAATCCGGAGGAAACTGCTGGACTACTGAGTCCTGCTGTAGAGGTGGTAAACCTGAAATCAAGTCCATTGGTCAGCGTTGCTGTCCAGGCTGCTCCGAAAGGAGCTTTTAATTCGAACTGAAATACTGCGTCTTCCAGGCCTCCTGCATTCGTATTCATAGTCTTGGCATTGTTTCCGCCCCAACTGTTTGACCAGGGGCTGAATACAAAATCATTGGAGGTGACCGGTCGTTCGTATTCGATGTTCTGCTGATTCCAGGGCAGGACATTTACATTTAATGTGATTTTTGAGTTGATATCGAGCAGTGCGAGAACCTGGTAAACATTGTTTTGCAGTAAAGAATATTTATTGCTGGTTTGATTATTATCAGTAATATATCCTTTGTAAGTATAGGTATTACTGTTGGAGTTTAATTTTATCTCCAGATAGGGGGCTGTTACCTGTACGGGAGAAAAGACTGTGACCAGATTCTGGTAACTGTAGAATATAGCTTCCGCATCTCCCGGCCGTAATATGGTTCCATTGATATAAGGTGTCAGGGATGAAGTGTTGGTCACCGTTTGTTCGTAATACATCGGTGAAGAGGGCATCTGGGGTGTAGAAGCGGAATAGTCGAATTTCACTTCACTATTTCTCACCTGATTGCCCAGTTTGATATATTCAAGAGCGACTGCATTCGAACCGAAATTCGTTCCCTTGTAAACATGTACATCTACCCGGGCTTGCAACCGACGGAGCTGCAAATCAATCTGGCGTCCGTTGTCTCCGGAAACTATGGTCAGTGCTTGCCTGCCCACCATCAGTAAAGACGCCGGGGAAAATCCGCTGCTGCTTTCGGTGGTAAGGTTATCCAATTGTTGCCGGGTTGTCGTAGTGCTTAGTGTGAAAATACTACCATTGGCTTGTTTAAAGGTTTTTCCGGTATAGTTGGCGACTATATACAGCCATTTATCACCGGGTTTTGTTTCGATGGGAATCTCCCGGGTCATTACCGCAGGAAAAGAAGGTACTAATGCCGCTTGCTCCGGGGCTGCATTCACATCGCTGCCGAACAGGTAGATTGCCAGGCTGCTGAAAGTCTGGTCCTGATTCATTGAATTAGGATCATTGGCTGCCCGTGTATTGATGGCCAGCTTTATCGGAACATATTCCGGCAGCTGCGCTTCCTCTAGTCCGGCCTCCCGTGAACAGGCTGCCAGTAAAAGAATTCCCGCCCATATGTTTATTAATCTGCGATTCATTGTATTACCTGTTAATCCTGATGTGATCATACTCCGGGGGTTATGCTGTTTATCTTCCATCCGTTGATAGAAACTGTGATCTGAACCTGGTTATTCTGCGACTGTATTCCTATCTCAAAAACAAACTCATCTTCACGGTCGATATCCTGCTGTGTTTTATATTTCGGATTCTGTAAAATCTGATCGATCATATTCTGGTTGTAAATCTCCTCAGTGGTTTCGTTGTTTCTGACTATCAGCCGGGGAGCCTGTCCCAGTATCAGGCGCATGGTCTTTAACTCCACCTGCATAGAGTTTTCTCCGACAGTCGTATTTTGCGGAGTATATTTGAAAGTTCCATGATTCAGGTCAATACTGTTGTCCGCGAGATATCTGCCGTTCAACGCTGTGATGTATACGTCGAAAGGCATTGCTGCTGTGTTGGCGGCTGTCAGTGTTGCCGGAGCCGCACCGGTTATCCTGACGATGATATTTTTAGTGTTTTTTATCAGCTCAACCTCTGTAACTTTTTCGTTATTATAGGAAGCAACTGCTCCTGTTATAAATCCGGCATAGAGATCGTCGGGTATGGTTGCCGGATAAAGATAATTTTCTTCACCACTTTCGTATTTCAACTCTGTGCGAAAATCAGAAATATCGGTCAGCCCTTTGCGAAGGTTGTTATAACCCTGACCATTCAGCTCTACTGTACGGAAAGCCGTGAAATCGCCACCATACGCAATTATACTGTACCTTCCTTCCGGAAGGGGAATGCGCATTACATAATCATTCGTTAAGTGACTTCCCTGGCCGGTGAAACTACCGGCATATTTCCCTTGCGCGTCGAATACGTATACTGTTATTTTATGAATTTCCTTTCCAAAAAGATTGGAATATTGTTCATTTAGAGTATATCTGAACCTGAGCAATAACCGGCTTTCACACCCGGAGGTATGTTCCTTTAAGCATCCCTGTAAAAGTAGTAGTAAAGCCGGCAGGATATAGATAGATATACGTCTCATCATCGGTTCGGTATTTGAGTATGAAGTTGTTTGAGAAGCAGCGCTGTTAGTCCGGGAAACATCAGCCGGGATATTCTGATTCTTCAAACAACTTCATAAAGATAGGTTATGTTTATTGCCAGTCGGGATTGATGTTATTGATCGTCCATGGCTTCACGGAAACTGTAGCCGTAACGGTTATATTTTCTTCATAAGGTTGTCCTGTCGCTTCATTGTGTGTGAAAACCAGATTGTCGATACGGTATACATTCCCCCGTTTGAATTCTGTTACCGGATTGTTCGAACTGTCTTTGTATTTGGTCACTGTGACATACAAGGTGTTTTTCCCTAAATCGTTCCCCTCATAGGTTACTTCTGTCAGTTTCAGGATCAGGTGGGGCACGTCGGCAGGAGTGCCTGTCACAAAAGTCAGGCTAGGGCATATCTGATAAGCCCATGCTTTTTTGGGATTATCTGACGGATTTGTATTCACGGCTCCGTTCGTTGTGCTGGGATAAAAAGTCAATCCGGAAGCTGTCGGGATACAGTAATCGCACATCGCATTGTCTACCCAATCGGAAGGTGCTGCCGGGTTTCCGCCCACATAATAGGGGAAATCAGTATTGAACGGACTGAAATAAGGATCCCAGTTGGTGACCCATCCCGGTTGATTCCGTATGTCAACTGGCGCTCCTACGAGATAAGGAGTACCATTCAGTAATACATCCTGGTGGATATGATTCATAAATAAACCTGAAAGTTTATATCCGGTGATATCGGCATTTACTGCAGGAGCGCTGGGGCCGTCCTGATTCTGACAAGTGATCTGTCCCAGTTCAAAGCGGGCTACTAACGGAGTCAGCTCAACGGTTGCTGTATACTGATGTAAACCGCTTCCTGCCACAAAAGCAGAGCTTTGTCCTGCCATAGGCACATAAATGGCATTGTCCTGTAACTGATCAATCCGGAAACGGGCTTCCGTTTTACCTGTGCCGGTTACCACCGGATAAGTAGTTCCGGCAGTGGTCCGCATATTGGCAATAAAATACAGCGTAGTGGCTGTGTTTGGAATACCCGTTATTGTCACTGTTTTATTACCTGCGGTGGAAGTGGTATTAGCAAGGGCACTGACTTCCTGGGCAGTCAGTTCGCGCTGATGGATGTTATTGCCTGAATTATCAATAAAATAGATTTTTCCCGAACCGATCACAGCATATTCGGTGTCTCCTTTTTGGTCGGTAATACTTTTCGTCTGAGGGGTTTGTTTGACAGTCAGTGTGACTGTATTTTCTCCTATTGTTTCTTCAGGAGCCGGAGCATTATCCTGCTTGTTGCAGGCAAACAGACTCCCGGTTACGATGGCCATAAACAGAATTTTTTTCATAGTCTTTAATTTAGTTGTTGTTGTTGTTTTATAACTAAGCAAATCAGGTCTTTTTTATGGTTAAACAGTAGTCCGGGTGAAAAGGTTACGAAAATATTTAGGGCTTTTCTTTTTTATCGCATTCCCGGAAAATGAAGAAATAAAAAAGAACCGGCCGGAAATTTTAATTTTTCTTCAGCTGTAAAATAATTATTTGTACTTTTGTACACGAATCAAAAAATACTGCGATGTATATAAACAATTAATAGCTGGTTTTATTAAACCGGCACCATGGGGAGAGAGTAGATAAGTTTTCGGTTTAATGGCCTTTGTGTGAGGCCGCTGTTAATTGTAGTTTATATGAGTATTATTTTAAGTGGTATTTCTTACCATTATCCCAATCAGTCGTCTATATTTGAGAATATCAGCCTGTCCGTTGCCACGGGCAGGAAGGTGTCTGTTATCGGAAATAACGGGACGGGTAAGTCAACTCTTTTAAAATTGATTGCCGGAGAGCTGAATTGTTCTTCTGGGAGTGTCGGTTGTTGTTCCCGTCCCTGGTATATTCCGCAGCAAACCGGTATTAGCGGTATATCTGTCGGAGAGGCTCTGGGAGTGGCTGAGAAACTGGAGGCGTTTTATGCCATTTGTAACGGTAGTCCGGAACAAATCTATTATGACAGGCTGTCGGACGATTGGGAAGTGGAAGCCCGTTGCCGTTCGGCTCTCGATGAGTGGGGACTGGCGGATGTAGAACTGACAGCTTCGGTTGATACCTTGAGCGGAGGGGAAAAGACAAGGTTGTTTCTGGCAGGTATCGGCATTCATAAACCGGGCATCATCCTGCTGGATGAACCGACCAATCACCTGGATGCTTCCGGCCGCCGGAAACTTTACGATCTGATCCGCGGCAGCAATGCTACTATAGTTGTAGTGAGTCACGACAGGGTATTGCTCGATATGTTGGAGGAAACCTATGAACTCTCGCCGAAAGGAATGAAGCTATATGGGGGAAATTATGAGTTTTACAGGCAACAGAAAGAGTTGGAAAATACCGCTTTGGAGCAGCAGATCGGTGCAGAACAAACGGCTCTCCGTCTGGCACGGAAAAAAGCCCGGGAGGTGAGTGAGCGCCAGGAGAAACGTAGCAGGCAGGGGGAAAAGAATAAGGACCAGTTGCCCCGTGCTATGCGGAAGCTGGTGAAAAACAGCGGTGAAAAAACGGCCTCTAAACTAAAAGAGAAACATCAGGATATTATCGGTCAGAATCGTCAGCGGCTGGAGGAGCTGCGTCAGCAGCAGCAGCTTGCTTGCGGACTGAAAATAGATATCGAAGATGTTCGTTTGCATCGTGGAAAATTACTGATAGAGGCAAGGGGCATTAACTTCGGTTATACCGGCAGGGAGGAGCTCTGGCAGGAGCCTGTCGATCTGGAGATTCGCTGCGGAGAACGGATCCATTTAAAAGGAGATAATGGTTCCGGGAAGACCACACTGATCCGTTTGCTGACGGGAGAATTAAAGCCATTAAGTGGGGAAGTGATGAGGACTGACTTTTCGTATGTGTACCTGGACCAGGAGTACAGCAAGGTGAATACTTCGTTGACAGTGCTGGAACTGGCAGAAAAGTATAATCTGCATCATCTTGAAGATCATGAATTAAAATTACGGCTCCACCGGGCTTTGTTTCCTCAGGATATGTGGGATAAAAAATGTAATGTACTGAGCGGTGGGGAGAGGATGCGGTTGTATCTCTGTTGTCTGATGATTTCCAATCAGATCCCGGATCTTTTTATTCTGGATGAGCCGACCAATAATCTCGATCTATCGGGTCTGGCTGTCCTGACGAATACCATTCTGGATTACCGGGGAACTTTACTGGTTATTTCGCACGATGAGTATTTTATCCAGGAGATCGGGGTAAACAGAACAGTCGTTCTCCGGTGATATATTACCGGAGAACGAGCCTGTGTCATTCAAATTCCTGTTTCAATTGATCGGTCCAGGTTTTGATGCGTTTGTCTGTTTGTGCAGACTGGTTTTCGATATCGATGGCGAGTCCCAATAACTGATTGTTTCTCAATGCCCGGGAACCTGTGAAGTGATATCCGTCAAGTGAGGTGCAACCTACGATTGTGGCTCCGGCTTTTTCCATGGCTTCAGCAAGAATTCCAATTCCATCGACAAAATTGTCGGAATAATTGATCTGATCTCCCAGGCCGAAAATGGCGACTTTTTTGTTTTTCAGGTTCATGGTTTCCAGTTCGGGGATCAGTTCGTCCCAGTAGGTCGGCAGTTCTCCGTCGAACCAGGTCGATGAGCCTACGATCATATTGTCATAGCTTTCAAATTCTTTTTTCCAGGCATTATCCACCGGGATAACTTCGATATTTTTCCCGAACTCCTTCTGGATTTTTTTTGCTACCAGAGCAGTTTTGGAAGAATCGGTCTTATAGAATAAACCTATTTTATTCATGGTATGATTTCAGATTGTGGTTAATACTTGAGCAGTTCTTTGGCTGCTTTGAAAATTTTCTCTTCGTTGGGAAGAATGGCCTGTTCCAGTACCGGATTGAAGCCCACAGGGGTAAAGGTCGAACCAACCCTCTGTATCGGGGCATCCAGGTAACGGAACATCTCAGTCCCTATGATTGCTGCAATTTCGGCTCCGAATCCGGAGAATACCTTATCCTCATGTACTACCAGGACTTTGCTGGTTTTCCGGACGGAGGCAAATATCGTTTCCTTGTCCAGGGGAATCAGGGAACGGATGTCTATCACTTCCACACTCCAGCCATTTTCCGTGGCCAACCGTTCGGCTGCTTTCAGACAAAGGTGGGTGGTATTTCCGTAAGTGATAATGCTCAGGTCATTGCCTTCCCTGCGGATACGTGCTTTTCCGAACGGCACTTCAAAGTCGTCGGGAACGACAGTGGCTGCCTCTACAGCGTTATAGAGAGCTTTGGGCTCCAGAAACAGGGTGAAGCCTTTGGAGCGCATGCTGGTACGTAACAATCCGGCAGCATCGTCCGCAAAGGATGGGCATACGATGCGGGCTCCCGGAAGGGTAGTCAGGGCTCCTTCTATGTTCTGTGAATGGTATAAGCCTCCGCCGATATATCCCCCTGAGGCCAGGCGGAGTGTGATATTGGGGGTGAACTTGCCGTTACTCCGCCAGTATTCGTGGGTGCATTCCACGTATTGTTCTACGGCAGGCCAGAAATAGTCGGCAAATTCGGCACCTTCAATGACGACGTGTATTTTCGGGTCGAAGCGGCACATCCCGTTGGCTGTTCCGACGATGTAATCCTCGGCTATCGGCGCACTGAATACCCGTTTATCCCCGAATTCCTGCTGCATACCTTTGGTGACATTGAAGACACCTCCTTTTTCTTTGTTGGCAACATCCTGTCCCCAGATAAAAGTGTCCGGATTGTGGCGGAATTCGGCCTTCAGGGTTTCGTTCAGGGCTGTGACCATGGTTTTCTTTTCCCCTTCCTGATTCTGGATACCGTCTTTGTACTTTTGCGGCTGGTAAGGCTCGGGCAATACATATTCGTATATGCTTTCAGCGGTTGGTTCCGGAGCTGTCAAGGCTTTGCGGTGGGCAGCGTTCTGTTCTTTTTTGGCTTCTTCCTCGATTTTTTCCAATTCTGCTTCCGTGAACCGTTTGTAACGGAGCAGCATTCTGCGGAATTTATAGAGTGGATCGGCAGCTTTTACATAAGCCAGTTCGTTTTCGTCCCGGTAAAGGGTATGTTTGTCTGAATTGGAATGTGAACCGATTCGTACGCAGTTGGCCTGTACAATCACTGGATTCCGGGTGGTTAAGGCATATTCCTTGGCTGCTGTCATGGCATTCATGGAGTCGAAAACATCTTTTCCGTTGCAGTGGATGATTTTCAGGTTTTTAAATCCTGAAAAGTTGTCTGCAACTTTCCGGTTCGCTGTCTGTTCGTTTTTGGGAACGGAAATGCCGTATCCGTTGTCCTGGATCACAAAGATCACAGGCAGGCGTTCGGTGCTGGCTCCGTTGATGGCTTCATAGACAAATCCTTCGGAGGTGGCAGACTCCCCGTGGGAGGTAATGGCCACCCCTTTCTGCCCGTAGTACACCATGGCTCTGGCCACCCCGACAGCGTGCAGGTCGTGGGTCCCAGTGGCGGAAGATATGTTTTCGATGTGCCATTCCGGTTTGGCGAAGTGGTTTGACATGTGGCGGCCACCGCTGCCCGGGTCGGTTGCCTTGGAAATACCGTTCAGTATGATCTCTTCAGCTGTCATACCTGCCGAAAGGGCGGTGAGCATATCCCGGTAATAAGGAAAGAGAAAATCTTCTTTGTGGTTGAATACCTGCCCGATGGCCAGTTGGATACCGTCGTGTCCGGCATAGGGGGCGTGGTATGACCAGCCCAGTGACTGCAATAGATAGGCCGGAGCCTTTTCGTCGAGGGCGCGTCCCAGGGTCATCAGATAATACCATTTTTTCAGGTCTTCCTTTGTTGTATTTTTTATATCGTACTTTTTCATAATCCTTTATCTATAAGATGAAATTAACTTTTCCAGTTTTCCAGAAGGTCGCCAATCCTGCGCAGGAACTGTCCGCCGAGAGCACCGTCTATTACGCGGTGGTCATAGGAGAGTGACAGGTACATTTTGTGCCGGATGGCAATGACATCTCTATCGGGAGTTTCTATTACGGCAGGCTTTTTCTCAATATAACCGACCCCCAGAATAGCCACCTGGGGCTGGTTGATAATCGGCGTGCCGAAAAGGCTTTTGACGCTTCCGTAATTGGTAATCGTAAATGTGCCCCCTGCGATATCGTCCGGTTGCAATTTATTGTCCCTTGCTTTCATGGCCAGAGAATCTATGCTTACGGCCAGGCCGTTCAGGCTGAGATGACCGGCATCGTGTACTACGGGAACAATGAGGTTACCGTTGGGCAGGGAAACTGCAATACCGATGTGGATGTGTTTTTTCACAATAATGTTGTATCCGTCGACGGAGGAATTTACCAGCGGATATTCTGCAAGTGCCGTTGCTGTGGCTTCTGTGATGGCCGGCATAAATGTCAGTTTCACGCCTTCGCGCTTGAAGAAAGCATCTTTGTTCGTTTCCCGCCATTGGACGAGTTTGGTTACGTCGACTTCAATCACGCTGGTGACGTGCGGGGATACATTTTTCGACATGACCATGTGGTCGGCAATCATGCGGCGTACATAGTCCATGGGCCGGATTTCATCCTCAGTACTGACAGGCACAGCGGCAGGGGATTGTTGTGCTTGCGTTGTTGTTGCAGCTTTTGTTTCCGATGCCGGAGCCATAGCCGGAGCGGGAGCAGAGGCACCTTTTTTCTTTCGTTCGATGTATTCGTTGATATCCCTTTTGCTGAGCCGTCCCAGGTATCCGGTTCCCTGGATGCCGGCCAGTTCTTCGTTTGAAATTTTGGCTTCCTGGGCAATTTGAAGTACAATAGGCGAATACCATCTCTCTCCTTCAACCTTTACTTCCTGACTGGGAGGTGTGGCTGCAACAGCTGTGCGGGCTGCTGTATTGACCGGAGCACCAGGGGGGGTAGCCGGCGGGGCGGTTGGTGCCGGAGCCGGTGTTTCTGCCTTTTCCGGTGCAGCAACTTCGTTTGTACTTTCCGGTGCAGTTCCTTCCAGGTCTACTGTGGCAACGACCGTACCTACAGGAACAACATCTCCTACCTTGAAGAATATCTGTGTGATTTTTCCGGATACCGGAGAGGGGATTTCTGCACTTACTTTTGCTGTATTGACTTCGAACAGGATATTATCTTCCTTTATGATGTCCCCGATTTTTGCAGACCAGGAGGTTATGGTTCCTTCGGTGATGCTTTCGCCCAGTTTTGGCATTTTTATTTCGAATGTTGACATGATTTTGTGTTTTAATTATTCTTATATTAAACGTATTTCCGAAGTTGAATGTTCGGGTGCCGGCCGTTCAGCATTTTCCCTGAAAATCCAGGCTGTTGTGGCATATTTATCTTTCCTGAGTTGTGTGATGGCGGCAATATCTGACGGATTCAGACTATAAATCCGGTTGGGGTTGACGGTACCGAGAAAATAATTGAAAACCTGTTTCCTGAAAAATCCGGTATTTGGTGGTGTTTGCAGGTGTGTACTGATATTGGTGACCGGACTTTTTACAGATGCGACGGTATATTTGCGCTGTGGTACAGATGTTTCCGGAGGGGCAGAAAGCGAGGCATTCAGTGCAATGAGATCGGTCGAGTAAAGAAGGGTACAGTGATAGAGGACTCTTGTTTTGTAAATACACTGTGCACTCCCGGAAATTTTCAGCCGGCCGATATTTATTCCGAGCCGGTTATCTTTTTGGGCATGAATACCGATTGTTTCCAGAAACCGGAGTATTTGCCGGGTATAATTTTCAAAATCCGGAACTACC
>CAJMQA010000090.1 GCA_905215395.1 uncultured bacterium
AAAGGCTTTTTCTTTTTCCCATACAAAGAGATTACCGGCAATCCGGTTTGTTTATCTTTATAGTCTCCCAGCAGTTCCCCGGCATCTGCCTCCCCCCGGAATCCATGTTCCGGACAAAATATACGGACAATATTTACCTGATGATACTGACGCAAAAAATCAACACTATGCATATATCCTTCCTCAAGCTTCACCACAGAAGTCTGATTGGATACAATTCCGGCTTTCTTTCCCCTCAGCAATGAAGCATAAGCTTCAAAATTTTCTATACCCGGAGATACGGCAAAACCTTTACAAAAAAGAAATACTAAAACAAACCAACAAGCAACACCTTTCATTTTATCCTAATTCATAGCTATGTACAGGGAGGTGTCTCTAAGCCTAAAACACCTCCCTGAATACCATTATATCATTATTTATTTTTTCCCTTCCTCTTCAGATAAGTCGATACGCATGGAGTAAAGGATAGCCTCTACCTGACGCAACATATTCCGTTTTTTTCCATCCGGAGCATACACATACCCCAGCATATAAATAATACGGTTGTTCTGCTGATCGAGCACCACATTCAATACAAACGGGCCTCCCATAAAGTCATTCTCTGCAACCCACAATCCCTTTACCAACAAAGCATAATGTACACCCTCATAATTATAATTGGCAGCATTCATCGGGGTCTGCATATCCAAACCCATCCAGGTACTATCCCGGGGTCCCGGAATATATTTTTTCAATTCCTCATTCACTTTATCCAAAACAATCTGATAATTCAGCTGACTTTCATCTTCATATTTTTCCTGAAAAAATATAATTCCCCGGCTATCCACTTTCGTTTCAGCTGATATCCAGACAAAATTGTTCGTATCTTTATTCAGCACATAATCTCCCGGACAATACAACAACATGTCATACTTATTCTTGAAAAGATTGAAAATCTTGGAGCTGGCTGCTTTCTTATAAACACTGATCAGCCGATCCCGCTCAGCCTTCAGGAAGACACTCATGATTTTTTCCTTATTGGCATCAAAAATTTTATAGAATTCCTCTACATTCGGCGCTGTAATTTTAAAAAGCTTCTGAGAACGGGCCCAGGCACTCTCATGAAAAGTCATCGAAGCAGAATCCACCTTACCGGAAATAGAAATAATCAACACATTCCGATGTGATTTGACATTTTTATCAAAACTTGAAGGTGGCAGATTGATCAAATCAAAAATAGGTTCAGACTGAGGCAATCCAAACTGATCCTGCTCGAAAAATTTCTTTAAAGTATCTCCCACTGGTCCATCCCATTGTTGTTTTGGCAAGATAACCATAATCTCATTTGTAGCTCCTGATACGGCAGTCTGCATTGCCCTACTGCCCCCTTTGTCCTTGCATGAGAACAGTAAACAACCGATAATAAGCAATGCCAGCTGAATGAATACCTTTGTTTTCATTTGTTTTTAGGTTTATAGGTTTATTTAATCTTACTTTCTGACCAGTCAATAATACCTTTTACTGAGCCCACCAAAATCTTTGCTTCCACCATCAAAGGAAGACGATACTGATCTTTACTCACCCAGATTTTCATATTTTCTCCTCCTTTGAATACATCACCTTCCACCAATAAAGGAGAAAACACATAACATTCCTGGCGATTCCCGGCTATTTTACTTTTATTAACTCCCAAATACCGGATATAAAGGTCATACACCTTATCATCAATCAATATCCGGACAGGAATCAGATCATTTTTCTGATACTTGTCAAAATCCAATTCTCTTGCCATCCAGGCCACCGAAAGCATATCATACGTTTTCGGTTTCAACTTAATCGTATCTTTCCGCTTATATTTCCCAATCTTGTGAACATCGGCCAAAATCAACGAATCCCCATAATTAAATTTATAATCAAAGGTCTTGTGGTAATTTCCCTCATGAGCTTTGCGGGAAAATTCATAAGGCATAAATGTTTCAGGATCATAATGAGAAATCAAAGTATCTCTGACCGTAAAAATCCAATCCCAGGAAGGTAATGAATAACCAACAGCCTTCAATTGTTTTGCCCCGGGATACTTATCAGAATTTTTTAAAGAAAATTCTACTTTCCCTGCTTTCACCCAGATTATACCCCAATTATAATATCCATTGTATACCAGCTCTTCTACCGGAGGGTATTTCGATTGAGAAAAAAGTAATAGCCCACTTCCCAGCAATACTACCAATAATAAAACTCGTTTCATAAAATTTCCCATTTATCACTTTTTTCCATTATACGTATTCAACAAATTAAATTCTTGTTCAATATCGAAATTTTGTTTCACCGGAATTTCAGCAGGCAAATAAATGATCTCTTCCGGTTGCTGATTTTTGAGATATAAGCCGGTATCCCACACTCCATTACCATTAGTATCCAATATAGCCCTGAATTTATATTTTCCTTCCGGTATCAGAGGAAATTCTACCTCTCCATCTTTATCAACGATTTTTTCCTGAACAATAGTGAACTTTCGTTTCCCATTTTCAGACTTGCTGTTATCAGATTTAAACAATTGCAGGATAACACTCCCGGAAACACCCTTCACCGTCAGTATAATCTTGCCATATTGTTCTTCTGTACGTACTTTAAACTTTTTCGACAAAGTATTATTGTGATGCCCATATAAATCATATACTGCAGCAGAATCCAGTGTCAATTGGTACTCTTGTCCGGGTTTCCAATCCGCATCCACATATATTCTTCTGATTTTCAGGCTATCTTCCTGAATTTTAAATGGGACTGGCTGATAAAGAGTATCTACTTTCTCCATCAATCGCAAACTGTCCAAACCGCTTTTGTCAATGGGACGATTGAATTCAAGCCAGAGACGTGCCCCCAGATCCATATCATTCCCAACACTGAGCTTTACTTCCAGAAACTCAATAGCCGGAACTTTTTTCTCGTCTTTCTTTTTACCTTTTGCCTCTGTTTTTTTCTTATCCCGAAAGGTATAACGGGAAGTATCTGCATGCATTACCCTTTGCCCGGTACTATCTGTACGCAAATAATTCAAAATCACATTCAGCGTATCCCGTTTATAAACTGTAGAATCTTTTATCCACAAAGTAATAGTATCATTTCCGGCGGTATGTTCCTTCAGATACCAATCTTTCGGCATAGGTTCCGTGGCTAAAGTATCCCATAAACGGGCTTCAAAATCATTCCGTCCGGGAATACTAAACACAAAATCCAGTTGCACCCGGTCTTTGCGGTCATCATCCACCATATACAATTGTGTCAGAGTCTCCTGAAACAAACGTAAATACAGATTATTCGGTCCAAACATCAGATAATCCGAAGTCACAATACTGTCCGAAGTAATGGTATCCCCTTCAAAGATACGTTCAATGACCTTGAATGTATCCGTTCTGACCCAAGGCATGACAACAGGCCGCACCAAAGTATCCAGGAATGCAAACATTTCAGACTCCGGAGTATACTTATAATCGCGACTATTATCTTCAACTGCAATGACACGATATAAAGTATCTTTCAGATTGGTCAGACGAAAAAATCCGGAACTATCGGTACGGGCCACATAATCGGGCATTTCCAACAAAGGGATAGAATCCGCTAAATTGGAATACAGTTCCACATAAACATTCAGCATAGGCTCCCCGGACTCGGCATTCACAACATTCCCACTCAACTCCAGGGTATCAATATTATTACCCGTAGAAAGTACATACCGGTAAAAACCCAGAGGATTACTCTCATTGTTATCTACAATAGCATCAGCAAAATCCAGACTATAAGTCGTATTGTGCCTCAGGGAATCAGAAAATTCCACCTGAATATATTTCCCTTTCAAACGAACTTTCGGTTTTTTCTTCTGAGGTGGGGAAATAACAAATTTCTGATCTATTTCCTTCAGTTGCACAAATTCATCGAAATAGATATTGATTCTCTTCTTATCAAAATTCATACTGTAAGAAACCGGAACCTCTGCAATTACCACAGGCGGAGTCGAATCTTTCGGCCCTCCTTCCGGATAACCTCTGTTTGCACAGGCATAAACCATAAGGGCAACCATAATAGCTCCCAACCAATCCCATCGAAAAGACATTGCTTTATTCGTTTCCATTCCCATTTTATTTTTAACTCAGTCCTCTGTTAATCTACAAAGATAAATTATAAAGGTAAAACGGAAAAGGTTAAACGTAAAAAGTTAAAGAGTTTTTTTAATCCGCAGTCTGAGCCAGGCACCCTAAACTAAAACAAACATTTCCGGCTTTTGCCAGTTCCTGAAGACAGGAATTGATCGTAGCCCCGGTAGTGATAACATCGTCCAGCAATAAAATATGCCGTCCTCTGATTTTTTCCGGATAACGCAATTCAAAAATATTCTCTACATTTTTCAAGCGGTCCCCAGCATTTTTACCTGTTTGGGAAACATTATTCCTGACCCGGAAAACCACATCATTGCATACTTCAATTCCCAATATCTTACTTATCCCGGAAGCAATTTCATAAGCCTGATTAAAACCACGTTTCCTTTCCCTTTTCTTATGCAAAGGTACCGGAACGATACAATCTACCTTACAAATATCTTTCATCCGTTCTCCCAGCATCTCCCCCAGAAACACACCCAATCTTTTATGTGAATGATACTTGATCAGATAAATCAGATTCTTATATTTGCTATATTTATTATAATAAAAAAGAGAATACAAAGATTGAGGACGGCAACTTTCTTCAAACCCGGTCAATATCTCTTCATAAGTCCCATAATCCCGGTCGGCGAAAGGAAAATCGGCCAGACACGCAGAACATAAATAAATTTCTTGCTTTACCAGAGAATCACCACAGACGGCACAAATCCGGGGATACAATACTTCCATCAAAGTACCCCCGCAATCTTTGAAGAAATGAGCAATTTTATGCCACTCCGGAATAACCATGAAAAAATATTACTGAATACTACTCTTATCTTTTAAACGATAAGCTTTCACCCAATCAATATCCATACGCACTGGTAAATGTTTATCGGACGGCACTACATTACTTCCCAAAGAAAATACAATATACATAGGTATATCCGGAATATTCTCCCGTTCTTCCTTTACCACGAGGTCATTGATCATCCACGTCATACGCTCATCGGTCCATTCCAGAGTAAAGATATAATATTCATCCCTTAAATCCAAATCCTGAACGGGTTGAATATCTTTTTTTACAGCAGACTGCCGGCTATATGCCATCCCAAGATGCACTCCATCAGACTGTCCTTTCATAATTTCGACATGAGGCAAAACAGTTTCTCCCAACATCCAGAAACAAGAAGTTGCCGCTGAACGGCTCAAACGTATTTTTGCCTCGAAACGACCATACCGTTGCCTCAGGGAAGCAGCCGTACTGATCATTGCCGAAGTATATTCATACTTCTTTTCCCGGATCCCCAGCTTTTGATCCCAATATTTTCCAATAATAGATTCTTTCCGAAAATTCAAGCTGATGGTACTATTCCCGAAAGAAATATTATCGGGAGTAAATAACTGTATATCTCCGCCAACCCCATAGGTATCATTCAAAAAACGCTCTCCTGCATAATATTTTGTAATCCACTTGGTTGTATCGAGACTTCCCTGATTAAAATCATCCTCAAATACCAGCTCCCATTTCTGCATACTACAAAAATAGGGATCATTCAACAAAGCGTTATATTTCACAATATCCGGATTTTTTTTCAGGCTTTCGAATTCACACCACAATTTATAATCATCTGTTGTTTGAAACCTGTGTTTATTCAGCAAAAATTTCCGGTTATTCTTAAAATCTTCCGATTGTATAAACGCTGTTAATTTATTGAATTCCTGCGGCAAATCGGTATCTTTCACCTCGCAATATTCCTTAAACCGCCTCATATTTTCCAATTTGATTAAGGCTGCGATTTTTGGCTGACGGATAATTTCATGATAAGCCTTATATTCTGTCGGTTGCAATTTCTTATCAAAATCAACGGCCGATACTATTACCTTCAATTTTTGGAATTGCCGGTATTCCTCTGATTTCTTCACCCTCTCATATCCTTTCAATTCTTCAGAATCAGCAATCATCAGATAAGAATTCAGCTTATGCAAACGCAACAAAGCTTTGTATTGTTTCTCCGCCTTATAATATTCACTCTCCTTATAGGTTAATTGCTCAATTTCTTTTTTTCTCTTTTTGAAAGAAGGGTCGTTCACATAAGCTTCCAACTCCCGGTATCTCTTCAATTCACTACTCTTTGTAACCTTCAGAAACAACTCTTCATTTTCCCGGAATACTGCCCGGAATGTTTCTGCTTCATGGGTTGTACGAAGTATTTTATGCCTTGAAAATAAAAATGAAAATAATCCCATAAAAATTAGTTATCTGATAACACACACACACCACATCAAGAAACAAAGTTAATGGAAATATTTTAATGTGCAAACTTGTTAACAAGCTTCATTTTCAGATTTATTGTTTGACAAAATTATAAGTGATCGTCCCTTTCTGCACAGCCGGAGCATTGGGATTCTCATTAAAACGTGAACGCCCGGCAGCATCTACAGCCACCGACCAAAGACAGTCATCCGCTTCAGACTGCTTTTCAATGACGGTTGCCTTCTGTACAATCCCTTTTCTGTTGACACTGATTTCCACTACAACTTTCCCGCCAAACTCGCATTTAAATACCGGAATAGGTAAAAAGCGGGCATAGCGTTCCCGCAGATTATAGCTGACACTACTTTCGCCTGAATAGAAAGTAGACTTTAAAGAGTCCAGCTCTTGTTCTTTCCGATCCCGGACATTCTGCAAGCTATCTCTTTTAAAATGCTTATCCTGCTTCGCTTCATAACGTCCGCGACTTCCCTCTCCTTCCAATTCTTTCAAAATTTCATCCACATATTGCTGCACATTTGCATCAGCTTGTCTCCTGCGTTGCTGTACATTTTCATTGACGGCAATGGAACGTAACATCCGGCTGACTTCCTCTTCTGAACTTTTCTGCCGGATCTCCTCTTTCCGCTGTTCTTCCTCCGCTTTTTTCCGAACCTCGTCATCTTCCGGAGCATCCATGACAATTTCCATTTCCGTATGGACTGCCACACGGGATATCTCCATACTTAAAAATAAAATAGCCAGCAAGAGATGAAAAATAACAGTCCCCATAATACCGCGACGATGAGGTATTACAACCTTTTCAATATATTCTTTAAACGACATCATTCAAATCTTATTGCTTTTATAGGCCGTATCCGTGAAATCAGCATCGTCGGAATGATTAGCATCAGCACCGACACGATCAATACCCCGGCATTCAACAACAACATATAAAACAGATCAAAATGTATAGGCACTGTATCCATATAATAGGTTGCCGCATCCAGTTTTATGATCCGGAAATAATACTGAACCCCCGCCAGCAACAACGCAAGTATATTCCCGGCCACCATACCTCTTCCGATCAAACCGATGGCAATATATAAAAACAAACGCCTCAAACATATATTTTTATAACCTAAAGCTTTCAGTATTCCGATCAAAGAGGTCTTATCCAATATCAGAATCAGCAAACCCGAAACCATATTAAATCCGGCAACTACCACAATCAATGTCAGGATAATCCATACATTCATATTCAATAAATTCAACCAGTCAAAAACCTGGGGGGCTGTTTCCCTCAAAGTCGTAATTTTATAAAAATCCTCATCCTCCTCTACCGGCAATATTTCATCAATTTTCCATTCTGTCAGCGTTATATTATGCATATCCTGCAGTTCCACTCCCAAACCGGACACCTGTTTCCCACCCCAGCCATTCAAACGCTGCAAATGACGCATATCACAAATAACGAACATATCGTCATATTCCTTGAATCCGGTATCATAAATACCCCGGATTGTAAATACCCTGACCCGCGGAGGATCTTGTACAAAATGTGCAGAAATGCGGTTTCCCGTCTTTATATTCAGCAAACCGGCAACGGCAGCAGAAATCAAAATATCATTGGAAACCGTATCTGATGTAAAATCAGGATATTGTCCGGCTAGCAGATGCTTCTTATAAAATCCGGACTGATACAGAGAGTCCATACCTTTCAGTATAACTCCGTGAATTTCTTCTTTGCTTTTAAGAATTGCCGGTTTAGTAACATAAGCATAAACCTGCTTTACTTCCGGCAAACTTCTGATCTCCGTAACCAGCGAATCATTTAGCTGAATATCACTTCCCGCATATGAATTATTATTTTCATAAGCCGTTATATTCAGGTGGGCAGTAAATCCGGACAATTTGGTGGTAATCTCTTTCTTAAACCCAGTAATGACAAAAACGGACAAAAGCATGACACACACACCCAAAGCAATACCTATCAAAGCTATTTTCACGATAGGTACAGAAACCGTCCCTGTTTTATCGCCTTTCAGCAATCTTCGCGCTATAAATAATTCCAGATTCACTGATATATAAATGACTATTGTTTTCCGGACAAATTTAAGGGAAATTATCGATTATACCTCAACATTTATTTTATCTCAAAAACTTCTCTTATGCATAGAAGAGAAAGATTTTCTATGCAATCGATATAAATTTGATTAATTATAAGTTAAAATAGTCAAATTTTTATCTTTCATCAATTAATTTTTGTATTATTGTTTCAAAATGTAAGTAACAAACCATTAATTATATCATGCAAAATAATCTGATTGACAAACAGCTGGTTGACTCTACAATGGCGCAGTGCGGGGCAACAAATCTGGATGATGCTTCTATACGTGACACAGTGAAAGTAGCTAACTTGCTGGAAAAAGCGACAGGAGAAAAATTTATACGGATGGAAATGGGAGTGCCTGGATTAGCTCCGTCCATTATCGGCACAGAAGCAGAAATAGAAGCCCTGAAGAAAGGGGTAGCTCAATTCTATCCCATGCTGGAGGGATATCCGGTCCTTTCTGAAGAAGCCGCCCGTTTTGTAAAAAACTTTATGGATGTAGATATCCGGCCGGAAGGAATTATCCCCACAGTAGGAGCAATGCAAGCCTCTTATGTTGCTTTTATGGCCCTTACGGAATGTGTCAAAGGTAAAGACACCATATTATTTATTGATCCGGGATTCCCTGTTCAGAAAACCCAGCTGGAAGTAATCGGAAAGCCGTATATCACTTTTGATATCTATGAACACCGGGGAGATAAACTGGAAAAAAAATTACGGGAATATCTGGACAAGGGCAACATTGCCGGTATTGTCTACAGTAACCCGAATAATCCATCCTGGGTTTGTCTGACAGAAAAAGAATTGCAGATCATCGGTAAACTGGCCACAGAATATGACACCATCATACTAGAAGACCTGGCCTATTTCGCTATGGATTTCCGGAAAGATCTTTCTCACCCGGGACAAGCACCTTTCCAACCGACCGTAGCTAAATATACCGACAATTATATCTTCATGATATCCAGTTCCAAGTTATTCAGCTATGCTGGTCAAAGATTGGGGTTATTGTGTATCTCCGATGCACTGTTCCACAAAAAGTATGCCCACTTAAAAGAAAGATACAACTCAGACAAACTGGGCTATACCATTACGTATAAACTGATTTACACCCAAACTTCCGGAACTGCACATTCTCCGCAATACGCCGTTGCGGCTATTCTGAAAGCGGCAAATGAAGGACAGATAAATATTCTCACAGATGTAAAAGAATATGGTAAACGGGCAGAGATTATGAAAAATCTTTACCAGAAAGCCGGTTTCAAAATCGTATATGACAAGGACGGAGAAGAAGATGTCGCTGACGGATTTTATTTTACCATCATGTATCCCGGAATGTCAGGAGCTGAATTAGCAAAAGAATTGTTGTATTATGGAATCTCTTCCATCACTCTGAAAGGATGCGGAAGTACCCGTGAAGGTCTCCGGGCATGTGTTTCCCAGGTGGGACTTGATAAAATGGATACCCTCAAAGAACGGATCGAACGGTTTCAAAAGGATCATGCAATCTGATCCCGGAAAGATACATTTAAAGAAATAAATCACACTTTTTTTGTGGATTTGATTTTAAAATGTAATTTTATACCCGAAATCGATTACAAAGCGTAACGAAAAGATACAAATATTCGACAAATTATAATTTATTAAAACTATGGCAAAATTCCGAGGAGCAATCGTTGTTGACACCGAGCATTGTAAAGGATGCAGTTTGTGTGTCGTTGCATGTCCTACCCATGTAATTGAGCTGAATCCCGACGTAAACGGGAAAGGTTACCATTACGCATACATGAAAAATCCGGAAGCCTGCATTGGCTGTGCAAGTTGCGGTTTAGTATGTCCCGACTCTGTAATCACCGTTTATAAAAAGAGTATAGAATAATAATAATAAAATTACCAAGAAAATGGCAGAAGTAAAATTAATGAAGGGTAATGAAGTAATCGCAGAAGCCGCCATTCGTTGTGGCTGCGATGGCTATTTCGGTTACCCAATCACCCCGCAATCTGAAGTCATGGAAACACTCATGCTGCGTAAGCCGTGGGAAGAAACAGGAATGGTGGTATTACAGGCCGAAAGCGAAGTTGCCGCAATCAATATGGTATATGGTGGTGCAGCATGTGGTAAAAAAGTAATGACCTCTTCTTCAAGTCCCGGTATCAGCTTGAAACAGGAAGGAATCACCTACCTGGCCGGTGCAGAACTTCCTTGTCTGGTGGTGGATGTTATGCGTGGAGGTCCTGGTCTTGGAACTATTCAGCCTTCTCAGAGCGACTATTTCCAGGCAACCAAAGGTGGTGGACATGGCGACTATCATTTGATCGTATTGGCTCCGGCCTCTGTACAGGAGATGAGTGATTTTGTTGTTTTAGGATTTGAACTGGCGTTCAAATACCGGAACCCGGCGATGGTTCTGGCCGACGGTGTAATCGGACAGATGATGGAGAAAGTGGTTCTACCGGAATACACCCCAAGATGGACAGAAGAAGAAATTGAAAAAATCTCCGGCGACTGGGCATTGACAGGCAAAAAGAAAAACCGGGAACATCATATCATCACTTCTTTGGAACTGGAAGCACACCGTCAGGAAGTTTTCAATGAAAAACTACAACGGAAATACCGGGAAATCGAAGCAAATGAAGTACGTTATGAAGCAATTGATTGTGAAGATGCAGACTATGTTTTTGTAGCCTACGGTTCTTCTGCACGCATTTGCCAGAAATCCATACAATTGGCACGTCAGGCCGGTATTAAAGTCGGATTGTTGCGTCCAATCACTCTATATCCTTTCCCAACCCAGGCAATCTCTGATTTGTGCTCTAAAGTAAAAGGATTCCTTTCGGTAGAGATGAGTGCAGGACAGATGGTTGAAGATGTCCGTCTGGCTGTAAACGGCAGAGTAAAAGTAGACTTCTACGGACGTATGGGTGGTGTTGTACCAACCCCGGAAGAAATAGTGGATGCACTTAAAAATAAATTTTCAATTTGAGTAGGATGGAACTAACAGACATTATAA
>CAJMQA010000091.1 GCA_905215395.1 uncultured bacterium
ATATTAAGCATAATCACAGCATCTTTTTCTACCGCATGATCCCGGATAGCTTGCTTTAAAGAAGCCACCGCCACTGCAGCAGCCGGTTCAATATCAATACCTTCTGACCTCTCAAACAGTTCAGCGGCAAAGATAGCCTCATCATTTGTCACTGCAAACATATTCCCGCCGGTTTCCGTCAGGGCATCAAACAATCCTCCCTTTAGAGAATAAGGAGGTTTCCGGTTAGACAATACTTTTGCACAGATTTCTTCCGATTGATGACGGGCAACATTGTCATCCATCTGGAGCAAACTTCGTGATCCTGCTTTCCAGGCATCGTACATAGGTGTAAAAGGAATATTCTGAGACACCATCAGTTTCATCAGGTGAGTTCCGTAACGGCCATCCACGATAAACCGTTTATTGGCTTCCCAGGCTGCAATAGCTCCTGTTCCGCTTCCAACAGCCTGAAAATAATAGTCCGGAATACGGCCAATGGTTGTCACAGCAGACAAAACCGTCGTTCCCATACCATCCCGGCGAGCCACATTCTTTGCTCCTCCCTCGGGATAAAATTTATCCAGTTCACATATCAGATTAGAAAGATGGATAGCATCAAAATAATCGCTTCCCTTTGCTGTCGCCACCAGTTTAACACAAGGATTTAACGGCTTCTGCGACCACATGGCATCCACATAATCTTCAGGGATACACAATAACAGAGGAATCTTATTTTCCGAACATACCCGCGCAAACGCACGAGCCGTATTACCTGCCGAAGCCACCACCATAACTTTATCACTGTTACCGTTTATCCGGGCACATACGGCATAAGCTTCGCACTCTTTAAAAGTGCCTGTCTGCATGCCTGCTCCTCTTTCGGGCCAGCATCCGTTGAAAGTAATATATAAATTGGCCAGTCCTAATTCCTTGGCCAATCCTTCGCTTTTATAAGTGACAGGAGCTCCGGAACCATCCAGCATCCGACAGATCGGTAACCAATCAGAATATTTGTATAATCCCGGCAGATTTTCTTTTATTTCCAGTTGTTTTTTTGCATAGTTCGCAAAAATCAAAGCTGCACCATCCCGGTTCGGACATTCCAGTTCCCATTTATGATCTGCGAACTTTGCTCCGCAACAACGGGATTCCAGTACGTAATCTGTTTTTTCCAATGTTTTCACTTCATTACAATTTACAACTTACAAAAGTAAGCCATTTTATTGTCCTGAAGTTGGGTATAAATACTACTTTTTATTCTTTCTTTTTCCTTTTTAAGTCTCTCTTCACCCTATTCAGATCCTTGACTGATTTTATTCCGATTTTGATGATCCGTTTCAGATTAATGGAATTGACTCCTCCCTGCCGGGGTTTAAAAGTGATCGGTATCCATTTCGCCCTATATTTTTCAGATACAGCCAATACACTGACCATTACATTTGATAAAAAGAAATCTTTCGGAATTTCCTTTAAAAATCCCTCCAACATCTTTGCTCGCATTAAACGGAAAGGAGTATTAGCATCAACGATCACTTCCCCGAAAATAAACAGGACAACCAACTTCAACACCTTGGTTACAACAATCCGGCTGAATCCATCTTGTCTGTCTTTCCGTGCTCCGATCAGGAAATCATAGTCAGCCCGTTGTTCCCAGAATGGAGCAAATTCTTCAGGATCAGTCTGCCCGTCGGAATCAGTTTGAAAAATATAATCAGCCCCATTATCGATAGCATATTTATACGCATAAAGGCAGGTTGCCCCATGTCCTGAATTCGGTTTGGTCAATGCGATCAACTGAGGATAAGAGACTGTCAGTTTTTCCAGCACCTGATAAGTTGAATCTTTACTCCCGTCGTTTACAATGACAAGACGGGAATCTTCCCCTATTTTTTCAACCACCGGATGCCATTGTTTTACAACAGATTGAATGTTGGCTTCTTCATTATAAGCCGGCATGACTATATATAGCTTATCCATTTTGTCTGAATGTTACATTTTTATTCAACGTAAACTGAAAAAGAGTTACCACAAATATAGTTACTACTTTTGAAATCAAAAGATTCATATCAGCCATATTGACCATCAGATAAAGCATACCCGAACTGATCAACAATCCGATCATTCCCACAATGTAAAAAACCATGAAGCGAAAAACAGATTTATTTTTCACTCTAAAATTGAAATGGCGGTTCATCAGAAAACTGTTGATAATCCCACAGTTGACACTAATAATGTTTGCCAGTAAATAATATTCCGGGAAAAAATGGGTCAATAATCCGAATACCACAAAATCAATGGATACACTCAGACCTCCAATAATCCCATATAAAATCAGGTTTCTGTATTTACAATATAACTGAATGACAATATCTCTGAATACTACTCTCATTATACTACGATTCAAAATACCGGTTTCACTTCATCTTCACTTTCCACTCCTTCTGCAACTGCTGGGCTTCCGCATTTTCCGGATCCAATTGTAAAGCTTTAACTATTATATTTGCCGCATCTCCCTGCTTACCTATGCCAAAGAGATAAAGTCCTTTCAACACAAACCACTCCGGATCGTCATTTACTGCCCCCCTCTGCTCCAACAGGGCAGATGCCTTTGTCCAGTCCTTCTGCTGAATCAACATTCTTAATTCTACTTTATCCGCCGGTAAATATCCAGGTTGGGCTTCATTGACTTTCGACAAAATCTGCTGTACCGGAGTATATTGTTTAATACGGCAATAACAATCGGCAAGCCGCACCAGATCCGGAACTGTCTGCCGCACCTGTAAAAGTCGGTTATACACGTTGATTGCAGTTGTATAATTGGCATTCTTATACAGAATTTCTCCACCCAGAGAAAGGGCATTGGCAAAATTCGGACGATAAGTCAATGCTTTATTGATATTATCAATAGCCTCTTTATAACGTTTCATTTTATCATAAACCATTGCCTTCAGATAATATCCATCCACAGAAAAAACATTTTCATCCAAAATCCTTTGTGCACATTCCATGGCTTCTTTCAATTTCTTCTCCTGTATGTAAGTCAGGCTCAGCATATATAGGGTTTCATTTAAAGTCGGATGCAACTCCATAGCCTTCTTTCCATAGTATTCCGCCTGCTCAAAATTATGGGTCATATAAGATAATTTCGCAATTCTTGACATGACCTCCTCATTTTTCGGATGTTTTTCAATATAGTTCCGGAATACTTTCAAAGCCTCATCATATTTCTTTTCACTTTCCAGCTTAAAGCCCTCCAATTCCTCTTTACCTTGTCTTTTAACGACAGCCGTCATTGGATAACCATCCGTTTCAGGAGCATATATCGTTCCTTCAGGCGGAAATAATCCGGATTTTAACTGATGTCTGTTGATATAAACATTCGCAAACATTGCATAATCCCAATCTTTGGAATATTTTTCATAATAACGGCTATATATGACTTTCACATTGGTATCTTTCCTGAAATAATAAGCAACATTATTTACATGATTAGTCACAATTACGGTTTTCTTGTCTTTGGGCAAATCCACATTTTTCCGGAACCATTCATAGGCATTTTTCAACGAATTGTAATAATAATCCGTTTCATAATCCCCGTAGGCACCCTTTAATCCCCCGATCAATTCATTAAAATAAATATAGTCATTCGGATGGTTCCTGATCATATGTTTCACAGGTAATGACAGTCCAGCAACAAAAACCAGAACCACAGCCAATTTTCCCCACTTACATTTTACAACATCAATCATACTCTGCCAGAAACGTCCGGCAATCAGGACCATGGGTGGCATAACAAAGAGTAAATGCCGTATGCCTCCATAAAGATTGGAATTTTTATAAATCACCCAAACCACCGGGAATATGGCTGCAAACAAGAGAAAATAGGAAATCAAAGAAAATTCTTTCCTTCTAACCAGCACGTACAGGATATAACCAATAAAGCCTGTTACTATAACGAGCGGCATACCGATCATCAAATATTTAGGAGCATATTTCCAGGGTAACATATTGGACATCATCTGTTCCCCGTCAAAAATAGTCCTCAGTCCGATACTATAATTGGTAAATTCCCGCAGTGAAAATAACACATTGGAAAGCGGTTTTTGCAAAGCAAATGGCCATAATGCAATAGCAAGTAAATAACTGAAAATCAAAATGATAAACAATACAGTCAGTATATTTCCAAGGACACCCTGATATTTTCCAAACTTATAGAATTCCTTTAGTCCGTAATAGCGGATATAAAACAATCCGGCATACATGAGCAGCATCGGATAAAGGATCAAACCTCCTGAGCGGGTTCCCAGAGCCAGAGCAATACCTAAAACAGCCCCGACCATATCCCTGATCCGGAAATAAGGATAATAATCAAATAAACGGATTACATAATAAATAGATACGATATATCCTGCCGCAAAAGGAATATCCTTCAAATTGTTCATACTATGCCCGAAGAAACGAGGAGTAAAAAACATCAGCAATATAGACAACAGTCCACACAATCCTCCTCCCCAGCGCAAACCTGCCAAACCGACAAACAAAACCCCCAAAGCCCCGTTAAAGGCACACACAACATGTCTGGCTTCATAATAGTTTTCTATATTAAACCAACGGCAAATAGCCCCGGCCACCACCTGCATAGAGATTCCATACAAATGAAGCGTTGTCTTAGGTTGATAAAGCGCTGTGGTATCACCATTAGCAAAGTAATTCAGGACATATGCTGTATGCTGATGGTCCGGATACTCATCACCAGTCACCCCGTAGTCCTTACTGATATAAGGCATATAGCAAAAAGTGAAACAAGCAAACAGAATGACCAGCATCCGGAAAACCATATTCAGCTGTACTTTTCCGTCCAGCTGAAACAAATTTCTAAAAAATGAACCGGAAATCAGATACCGGAAAGGAATCTTAAAGGTATAGCTCATCCCTAAACCTGCCATATCCGGCACAGTAAACTTATCTGTCTTAGCCGTTACATTCAGCTTTTTAAAAGGAAGATAATTTTTTTGCAAACTATATCCAACTGCAACTAACAAATTGTTGCTCAAATCACTGGCACCATATGCCTTCAAAAATTGCTCTTTACTGGCAATGAAAAAAGGAGAAACTGAAACCGAATGAAAAGTTGCCCCCCAATTTTTAATAGAAAACTCACCCCACCATTTCAGTTTTACAGGACTGGAATAAAATACCTCTCCCCGTTTTGTTTCTTTTGTATATTGACTTAATAAATGGGGTAGTATGGACAACGACTGACGGTCAGTATCAATCATCACAATCTTCTCCCCCTGACATTTCTGTATTAATTGTATATATTCATCCTGAGTACGACACTGATTAATTGAATAATAATCAAGCTCATAGCCTTCTGCAACAATTTTCTCATATTCTTTAACGGAAGATGAAAAAATAATGACAGAAAATTTCTTCGGACAATTCTCTTGTTCTGCTTTTCTCATAATATTTCAACTAATCACGTTTAATCCTTTTCAGCCTGAAGCTTATCCCCTGATTTCAGGGAACAATCATACAGAATTTCCTTCAGATCCGGATATTTTTGAACACTTTGTTTCAAATAGGGCAAAGCAGCTTTATAATTCTGCATATAATAATATGCCCTCCCCAGGTTCGCATATATCAAAAACTGATTTTCCGGGGATTTTGTCATGCGCTCAGCTTGTTTCAAAGTTTGAATAGCCTGATCAAACAATTTCAATTGCAAAAAAGATAAACCACTAAAAATAAAAGCGATTTCAATTTGTTCCCCGGATGATGGCCAAAAATAAACATATTTTCCTAATAATTCTATTGATTTTTTATATTTTTTTTGATAATAATAACCATATCCCATCCAAAACCAAATTCCAAAATTTGCGGGATTATAGCGATACGATTTTTCCAACAAATCCATGCCTTCCTCTATTTTTCCCAACCTTACCGAACGGATTCCATCCGCATCATAACGATTTTCTTTTTTAACGACCGCACATACCGGTTTCCCCTCTATCGTCTCCACATGGATAGTCCCTTTGGGTGGGAAAAAAGTCTTCAATACTTTTGCAGGAATAAATTGCAAAGATAAGATCTGGTAATCAAAATCTGATTCTGCATATCCTCTGAACGCACAGAGTTTTACATCCACATTCTTGTATCTCCGGGCATTCTGATATGCTACTACGGAAATATTCTTGGCTCCAACCCTGACCAAGGAATCCGATTTACTGACGACATTCTTCATCAACCATTCAAAGGAATTGACACAGGCCGTTTCATAATAATCCATATCATAATTCAGATAGGGTTCAGCTATCAACGGATTATAATAAGAATAACAATATTTATAATTCCGGCTCATCCAAAAAACAGTCGGCAGTGTCACGGTTAGCATCACCACCAGATATATCTTTTTCCATGACTTCCTGCGCAAGCTTTCATAAGTCTCGTACATCCCAACAGCTGAAATCGCTGCAAAAGAAGAGAAAATGAAAAGGGTATGACGCCAGCCATTGTAAATATTTGAATCCCCAAGTCCGATATACAAGGGTGGAAACACCAAAGTAAATAGTAAAAAAATAACAAACACTTTATTATAACTGTTCCATATCCGGGGAAAATGAAATAAAAACAATATGACTCCCAGCCAGGCAAAAAACGGAATTGTAATCAGATAACTTTTCCATAAATAAAAGGGAGGAAGATTCAGAGAAGTGATGATTTCCCCCTTATAAAGCATAGGAATTTGTTGTTTAAACTCCTTTACCAATTGAAATGCATGTTTGATATGTCCGACAGGCCCTTCATAAAAGAAATTCGGATATGCACAAAAACCCAGTAAACAACCAGCAACGATAATTAATATTCCTATCCCGAATATACGGCCACACACTGCATATTCTTTTCTAACAAACAAATCTCTCAAATCAGGGCGGAAATACAGACACAGCAAACCTCCGACACCAAAATAAAAAGGCAAAAGCAAACCTCCGACTCTGATACTCACAGCCAAGGCTATTCCAAAAACAGCCCACATTACATCCATTTTATTAAACTTCGGAAGTGTTTTGTAGATACGAAAAAACGCATAAATAGCTATAGCAAACCCGGCAGCCATGGGAATATCTTTTGAATCGAAAAACGAAAGTCCGAATACAATCGGAGAAATCCCCATAACCAGCAAAGTAATACAAGCAAGCCGCCAATTCTTCACCTCTTTGGCAATCAATCCGGCAAAAAGCATAAATAAGAAACCGAAAATAGCATTCAATAGGTGCCGGATCAAATATTCCTGAGTCCCCATCCCCCAATATTTGACAATAAACGCAGGAAGTATCTCAAACCCCACTCCATAGTACTTCATGTGGGGAATTTTCACGGCAGGAACTTTTGAATAGTCAGCAAAACTCGTATCTCCATGGGTATAATATTCCAGACAATACTTTCCATTGGCAGCATCCAAAGGTTCGTCACCGGTAATACCCACCTGTGGTGCTATAGACATCAAAACTGCAAAAAGCACCAAAGCTATACAATAAAATACGATCCGGGGCTTTTCATACTTACCAGTCCACTCCAATAAACGGGAAATAACACACATATATAAAATATCTACTAATACATCGGATAATTTTTATTCCTACTAACTAATACAAAGACAAATATACGGTTTTCATAAACATTGTCCAACCCTCCTCTCACATATTCAATGAAACACTCCCTTGCAGCCTCATTAAAAATGTTTTTCTGCCGTTCTGTCAGATTTTATGACAGATTTCTATTCCATTTTATTAAAAACAGACATTTTTGGCAAAAAACAATTTTCAAAAACCGTTGGCATACCATTTGATAAAAAATAATTGTGTTTGAATTAAACCTCAGGCACTAATAAAACGAATAATAGTAATACGAAATAAAATAATTAATCATTATGGGAAAAATAATAGGAATTGATTTAGGAACTACCAACTCATGCGTTGCTGTCATGGAAGGTAACGAACCGGTAGTAATACCAAACAGTGAAGGTCGGCGTACCACTCCTTCAATTGTGGCATTTGTGGACAATGGTGAGCGGAAAGTTGGAGATCCGGCAAAACGTCAGGCTATCACCAATCCGAAAAAAACCATATACTCCATCAAACGTTTCATGGGTGAAACTTTTGATCAGGTACAAAAAGAAGTTGGCCGGGTTGCTTACGAAGTTGTAAGAGGCGATAATAATACTCCCCGTGTAGTAATTGACAACCGTCAATATTCTCCTCAGGAAATCTCAGCTATGATTCTGCAGAAAATGAAGAAAACGGCTGAAGATTATCTGGGTCAGGAAGTCAGCGAAGCTGTTATTACCGTTCCTGCTTATTTTAACGATGCTCAGCGTCAGGCAACTAAAGAAGCCGGAGAAATCGCAGGACTGACTGTAAAACGTATCATCAACGAACCGACAGCTGCCGCTTTAGCATACGGACTAGATAAAAAGAGCCAGGATCAGAAAATTGCAGTATTCGACTTAGGTGGCGGTACTTTTGATATTTCTATTCTGGAATTGGGAGACGGTGTATTTGAGGTAAAATCCACCAACGGTGATACCCATCTGGGAGGGGATGACTTTGATGACAAGATCATCAACTGGCTAGCCGATGAATTCCAAAAAGATGAAGGTGTTGACATCCGGAAAGACCCGATGGCTCACCAACGTCTGAAGGAAGCTGCCGAAAAAGCAAAAATTGAATTGTCAAGTTCAACCTCTACAGAAATCAATCTGCCGTATATCTTCCCGGTAAACGGAATTCCGAAACATCTGGTACGCACCCTGACGCGTGCACAGTTCGAACAATTATGTGACAGCCTGATTCAGGCAACTATCGAACCTTGCCGCAAAGCACTGGCAGATGCAAATATGAAACCTTCAGATATTAATGAAGTGATTTTGGTAGGCGGTTCAACCCGTATTCCAGCAGTTCAGCAGAAAGTACAGGAATTTTTCGGAAAGGCTCCTTCTAAAGGTGTAAACCCGGATGAAGTCGTGGCTGTAGGTGCTGCTATTCAGGGTGGAGTATTGACCGGGGAGGTAAAAGACGTATTGTTACTTGACGTTACACCGCTATCTCTGGGTATCGAAACCTTGGGGGGTGTCATGACCAAACTGATCGAATCCAATACTACCATTCCAACAAAGAAATCAGAAGTATTCTCTACTGCTGCTGACAATCAGCCTTCTGTAGAAATCCATATTCTTCAGGGAGAACGTCCTATGGCACGGGATAACAAAACCATCGGCCGTTTCCATCTGGACAGTATTCCGCCAGCACCGCGTGGAGTACCTCAGATCGAAGTGACTTTTGATATCGATGCCAACGGTATTTTGAATGTATCTGCCAAAGATAAAGCAACCGGAAAAGAGCAATCCATCCGTATTGAAGCTTCTTCAGGTTTATCTGATGCCGATATCAAACGGATGAAAGACGAAGCAACTGCCAATGCAGAAAACGACCGGAAAGAAAAAGAAAAGATCGATACCATCAATAAAGCAGACTCTATGATCTTCCAAACTGAAAAACAGCTGAAAGAATTCGGAGACAAACTGCCAGCTGACAAAAAGGCACCGATCGAATCAGCCCTGCAAGAACTGAAAGAGGCACATAAAAACCAGGATGTAAACGCAATCAACGCTGCCATTGACAAGTTAAACAATGTATTCCAGGCCGCATCCCAGGAAATGTACAACGCTCAGGCCCAACAACAACAGGGACAGCAAGGTCCTCAGGGCAATCCGAATGCCGGACAACCTAACAATGGAGGAAAGGATCAGGAAGTAACTGATGTTGACTTTGAGGAGGTGAAATAATATTCCGGAAAAACGAGTGAAAAGAAACCGGCTGGAAAATAAAATTTTCCAGCCGGTTTTTTATTACCGTGCTTTATCGTTTATTATTAAACCGAAATCCAACTCCCAGCATCAGGAAATTAGGCTCATGAAAATCTTTCAGGTTATAACCGACATGAAGAAAAGTTTCCCGAGACAATGCTATTTTCAAAATCAACAACTGGTAAAAAGATTTTAAATCTCCCTCTCCGATCACATTTGTTCCCATTCCGATTCCCATCGTAAAAAACGGCATTACATATTCGACACGACCGGAAAATCCCAAAGCAAACTGCTTTCCCAAAGAAGGACGAAGAATGTCCGACTTTTCAATATTTCCGGGAACCATACCGTCCCTAAGAGATATGTTCGCACTCCCGTCATACACACCATCCAACGAAACTCCCAACCGAAGCTTATAATTCAAATTATACATCGGATTAAAATTAATTCCGAATACCGGATACGCCTCGGGCGAAGGGACCTGCCCTTCATAGACATCAATGCCTTTCCGGCGCCAAGAACCGAAAAACACAAAATCATAACTAATATGAGGATGGAGTACCGGAACAGAAACCTTACCGGCAACAGCTTCACTTACCCTATCTTCTTTCTGATAAAAATTATAATTCAGGCCAATTTTTACCCCAATCGTATTCAGTCCGGCATTGGGGAAACTCGTATTACCATTGGAAAAATGTGCCAAAGTAATACCGGAAGTCAGACTAAGCCGGGATGTCAATTTCCAATACAGGTAAAAATTGGTATTGATATAAGCATTAATTCCCGAACCCAACATTTTATTATATTCATTGTATACCGCATCATAAGGCTTCCATCCGGTTGACAATCCAAAATTCCATTCATAATTCAGTGATAACCAAGGGAGAATTCGGACAATACGCGCCCCCTGAAACAGATAAAAAACAATAGGATTCCCTAATTGTTCCGGCTCTCCAAAAAAATAGCGTCCAAAACCGATTCCCTGATATACACCACCGTAAATACGTTCATCGATACTCCCCGGCCGATAGCGGAGAGAATATTTTAAATGTACAGAAGAAGCATCCCGGATCAGCTTATTTTCAGGATTATCACCTCTTAAAAAAGGATGTGAAGGAAATATATATTCCGGACGAAACTCCATTTCTACCCCATGCACAAAACGATGCCGTCGTCGAAAACTCAAACTGTCATCCGCTTGTCCCTCTACTACGGGAACATAACCTATCATCACCACTCCCAGCAGCACAATAATTCTCCAAAACCGTATCTTGCTATTCATATACCAAACTCAACTTTCACCAGTATCCTCCATTAAACAGATTGCAAATATAGTAAGATACTCATTAATATCTGATATTTTGAAATTTAAAAAATAAATTTATAGATTACTGGAAAAAACGGTAAAACCGACCCCTTAAAAACGGAAGAAAATGACCCTTGGAAA
>CAJMQA010000092.1 GCA_905215395.1 uncultured bacterium
GAGGTCAGTGAACGGCAGGCATACAAAACCGTAGACGGGAACCCGTTCGAAAGACCATAAACTCCGGAACGCTGAATATTCCCGATTTAATTCTAGAATTAACTTTGTTATACTGTAAAATTGTATATAGACACTTTAATTAATCCCATACAAAGTATAAAAACGCTGAAATGATAGTAACCGGTCGGAAATTTGATTCTCCAGCCGATCTTTTCATCCCCTCAGTTCACAGGTTATGCTCAACTGTCCTGCCCACAAAGAAAATAGCGGCACAATTGTGCTATAATTTGTTTTACCTTTCTGATACTGGTATTCGTTTAGCACACATCCCTCATTCCCGAGTGCTATTTCTTTTAATCTCGTTTTTATATTTTTTATAATATCTCCTTCAGGATTCTTCTTCAACCAACCATCAATCCAGTGTACCACCTCATTTAATAATGCTTTTTCTGGCATTTCAGAAAACAAGGTAAATACAACATCAGATAATACATTTCATCAGATAATTCCATAATCTGGGATTTTTCCGTTTCCCGGATACTTTTAAACATACCCCGATAATCCTGTTTACGCATATAATCTGCTGTAGTCAACTGAGCCATCCAAATACCGGCCTGCGGATATTCAACCTGTTGTAAATAATCCATCAAAGCCCGATACCCCACCGTGTCAAAGGCAATTCCCCGGGAAGGATTCCAACGGACATACCGACTCATATAATTCTGGCACACAACATTCAATCTGAAATTAACCTCTTTTTCTCCGGCAATTTTATAAAATTGCCGGTATAAAGACATAAATCTCTGATATACATAAGCAAAAGGTGAAGTTTGTGCATTCATCTGGCTTGTCAGGATTTTCCAGAAACCAGCAGAGACAAATTGCTCATCGGTCAAAGTCCGGGCATATTCATCCAACACTTTATTCTGTTCCTTTTGACGTGCCACAGACTGTAACATACCCAAATAATGTTCCATAAACTCCATCCCCCGTTCTCCCAGCCTATATCTCTTCTCGAATCCTCCCAAACGGCAAAGAGGATCCATAGCATTTCGGCCTTCCTGTAATAACTTTTCCCCACTGGCAAACCCAACCAAAGCATGATCGACCTGTTCTGTTTCGGAATCTATATATAGCAAAGCAGGATAGGCCATCACCTTGTATTTTTCCCCCAGTTCTTTTCCCTCCTTTTCCATATCCATTTTCACACAAATAAAATTCCGGTTATAAAATTCAGCCACCGAATCCTGAGTAAAAATTTCCTGAGCTAACTTTTTACAGGGACCACACCAATCAGTATAACAATCTAAAAAGATTTGTTTTTTCTCTTTCCGGGCCTGATCCACCATTTCATCCCAACTTCCATTCCGGAAATTAATGGTATTATTCTGTCCGGAACAATCCGGACAGAATAACTTTAAGATGAGTATAAATATAAAAAAACATCTGATCATAAAACATCCATCAAACTACCATTCTGATTTTTACCATCCCGGTACCAGGTTTGCCATTTAATCATGATATCCACCGGATATCCGCTTATCCCCCGATAGATCATCTCTCTTCCTAACTGATCCGTTCTGACCCGATAAGTGGTGGCATCCAGAATCACTACATCCCCCTTCAGTTCTTCTCCATTGCCATTCCGGTCAGTTCCGTAACGGGAAATTCCCAGAATAATTGATTTCTCTGTCCGCGACATTTCAAAACAGGTTATTTCAGCGTCAGCACCATAACCTATATCCTCTAATGAAAAGACCGGCCTAGGAACAATCCCCTCCTCCCAGGCCGCAACATTTCCTGACAACAATTGATTACCAGCTGATACCAAAATAAATTCTTTAGCTCTAAATTGATAAAAATCGCTATTTCCCCTCATCACCGTTTCCGGCATATCCATTTGAGCAACTATCCGGAAAGGTACCTGTACCACTCCGCCTGTTCCATCCTTTTCATTACTATTTCGGGGCATCTGTAAATACAGAGCCTTTACCTGGTCTCCTTTAGCTAAAATAGCCACACAATAGTTAGGCACATTGGTATGAGTACCATAAATCATACGATACCCTTCAAAAGCCGGAATGTCTGTTACAGGTATTCCTAACATGGAACTGCCCAGCCCCGACACGCACAGAAAACGCCCAACCGTTTCATCAAACATAACCCCATAATCAGAATATGCGTAAGCCATTGTTTGTACAAAAAAATCACCCTGACCAGGAGTTACTGTAACCGGGAAATAGACAGGTGACAAACGCCCTCCATAAGGACTTCCTTTACCAAGTACATAGCTGTCACTGACATTCATTTTTCCTGAATTACGCACTCCGAAACTATATAGTTTTCCCTGAGAAACCATGAGATTCTTTGTCACCGACCCAGTGAAATTTCCAAATATAAAATCCCAGTTAATAATTCCACTCCAAACCGACTCCGGAGAAAAGTCCGGAACGGATGGTTTGGGATAAACAATTTGTCGTTGTAAATATTCTTCATCAACGTAAGTATTCTCAACCACATCTGTCAAAGTTGTATCAGCCAAAGATTTCAAGCCTTCAGCCGTTCTGACCAATAAACCAGAATAAGCTTCTATGGGCTTATAATTCCTGAAAATCCGTTGAGGTGCTGTTCCTAAACTTCTGCCCATAGACCGCTCATAATAATTTACAGCAAAATGATTCGTATCCGGAATAATAGATTTAAATGAAAGTTCCGCCTTTCCCTGATAGTTACTCAATACCATGATCACATCCCCGGCACGTTCGTCTAACACAATCAAACGAAAAGGATAAATATACTCATTGCCCTGTTCTTTATCCTTCACAATCAAACGACAATTTTTATCCCCATACGATAACACAACCGGAAAAACTAAATGTTGTTCCGAACTCACTATCTGTTGTTCAATTTCCCAGTTATAATTAAATTTCTCCGGATCATTATACTGTGTCGCAGTAAGTTCCGGAGACAAACGCAAAGTATCAAACTGACGGATCCGTATAATAGAATCAATTCCCGTCACTTTTTCTATACGGTTGATATCATGATAATCATAATTACCCAGATCATCATAACAAGATACAAACAACATAAAAATATAAATAATAAAAAATATCTTTTTCATACCTTCATCTTTAACGACATTATTTACTCTACCGGCACCAAAGCATCCATCAAAATATATTCATTAGTCTCTTCATCAATAGGCCTATTATCTTCCAGCCAGGAACGTAAAGCAGGTCCATACTTGGTCTGAATCTGAAAATTATCGATCGTCTGGCTGATCGCATCCGCATTGTCAAAATCTTTATTAAAAGAAATCAACACCTGCCACTTAACAGGGTGATAATACCCCAGATATCCTTTAACACCTTCCCACCACAGGGGTTCCGTAAGAAAATTATTGGCTACTAATTTCAATTCACTATTTTCAATATTCCCAACTCCAAAATCTTCTGTCTCCTCCATACGAAGCATCAGGCATTTGCTCAATTGTTTCCGGTGGCTGGGATCCAGATATTCGCGATGCAGTACAATCTGTAAAGTATCTGTCCAGCTATTTGCCGGCATCACCCGCAATTCTGTAATAGGATCATAATCTTTTCCGGCCTCCATGGTTGTCTTCCCGCTTTTAACAATTCCCGTATCTGCCACAACAATACGATAAGTCCGGTCGTGCCCTGCTTTACGCCCTGTATAGCAAACCACAACATCTACCGTATCTACCACAACATCATTCATCTTATTACCAAATGTATACAGGATAGAATCATATTCCACTTTATTACCCAACGTATTGTATATAAATTCCTGAAAATATATACAGTCACGTTCACCATAAAATGAGTCTAAATCATCTGAACAACCAGGTCCGAATAAACCAATTATACCCAGAACCCATATTATTAATCTTTTCATCATATCCTAACAATTAATTTCTATTTCCATTTTCTTTCTCTGCATCAGGCATTGGTAAAACAAACACCTCATTACTTGCCTGCACATTTCCCGGGGACGTCTGACGCAATATATCATGATGTAAACGTTTATAGATAAAAAACATTTGTCCTTCACACAAATACTCCCTCCGCATTTCTGCCAACAATACTTCCCCATCAAAAGCAGTTAGTTTATATTCTTCGCCTTCTCCCATAAAGCGACTTTTTCTCAGCTCTTCCACCAGGGATTGTGCTTTTCCTGCATCTTCTTCCAGCCATCCTTCTGCAGCGATCAGATACATCTCTGCCAATCTCATCAGGGGCACTTTAGGAGTAAAAATTTCATTGTTAGCCTCACTCATATAATATTTCCTCACACTAACATTGTTCACCCAACGCCGGAAACGGATATCGTTATCCGAACCGTTATACACTTCAGATTTCAAACCATCTGTCATTTGCAGATTTCCCTGATTCGTTATACCGGAAACAACATAATGTGATTTTTCCGAGTAAGATTTAATTTTCAAATTTCTTAAAGAAAAAATATGTTCATCAGAAAACAAAATATCCCATTTATCTGCATTTTCGGGGAAACTCTTGGTGTAATCCAGCAAAGCAAATTTTTTACTTGCAATAACTTCTTCTGCCAAAGTACGAGCCTTTGCTTTATCTCCGTTACTATTCCGGGTCAAATAGATCCGGGCCATCAATCCTTTTACAGCAAAATAATTCATTCTCGCAACATACTGATCGGCCTCATTCTTGGTAGAACCTTCTATCTGGTAAGGCGTTACTGCCAGAATAGGATCTTTTTCCAATAACTTCAAAGCAGTCTCACAATCGGCCAAACAATAACTTAAAAATTGTTCACTGCTACATAATGGCTGTACCTCGATTCCAAATACCCGGCTATAAGGCAGGCATTCAGCCATTTTATCCTGACCATAGGAAGGTGCAAATAAACGCCACAAATCAAAATGCAGCCATGCACGTAAAGCCAAAGCCTCTCCCTTCACTTGCTGCCTCACTTGTTCCGGCATACAATCTCCCTGAGATTGCTCATAACTCAGTATGTTATTCACCATCGCTATCGTATAATAGCCATTTGCCCAAATATTCTCAATCGAATCCTTAGCCTCCTGTTCCTCGTAATTATAGCGGGATAAAGATTTGTAACCGGTCAGCATATTCGAAAAGTCGTAAACTTGTCCCAAAACATCAACCACCCCAAATGTCAAGGTTGCCCCATACATCTCCCACTTTGACATTTTGCTGTATACTCCCGCCAATGCTTCGTGAAATCCCTGTTCTGTCTGGAATAACTTTCTTTCTTCCTCTTCATTCACCAAATCCACATCCAGCCAATCCGAACAAGACGTCAGCAGGAAAAATAAAACGAACAGCAAGCTTATATATCTATTTTTCATATCTATTCAATATTTAATAATACATCTTAAAACGTCACATGTAACCCTAATGAAAAGGTTCTGGCAAAAGGATAAGCAGTCCCCCGCTCCTGACGGATGGAGGATAGCCGGAAAACATCTGTAGTACTTGCCATGATTTTTACCCGGTCAGCTTTAATATAATTGGCATATTTTAAAGGCAGATCATACGCAACCGATACACTCTGCAAGCTAAAAAGATTATCTTTCTGCATTAGCCTGGTACTCTGATAAGCATTCGTATGTATGTCTATACGACGGTATAAGACCTCATCTCCGGGATTTTGCCAACGATCATACAACGCCCGTTTATCTTTATTGCGCACACGTTCGTAATGTTGCCAATTGTTCTCCACTTTGTCGGCTAAAGTGGAATTATACGTCTTCCCACCCCATTTATACCGGAATAATAAATAAACATTCAATCCTTTCCAGGTCAAGTTACTATTAAAAGTTCCTTCAACCTTAGGCAACATATCGCCAACTTCCACTTTATCGCGGTAATCATACTCAAAAGTATAGGAACCGTCCCGTTTTATAAAAACTTCATTTCCGGTAGCCGGATCAATACCGGCAGAACGCACCAACATCAAAGCCGATTGTGAGCGCCCCTCTGCATATTGCCGGTAAACATCCCCACTTTTCAATACATCTTCACTATTGGCTTTTTCGTTCATTTTTTCCAGCATATTGGACAATTTCTTAATCCGGTTACGGTTACTGAATGCAGCTAATGTTACATTCCAGTTCAGGTCTTTTTCCCGGTTTTCTATAATATTAACCCGTACACGACCTTCAATCCCCCGGTTTTCTGATTTACCCAAATTTTCTGTATAACTATAAAAACCGGTTGAAGGAGCGACATCAATAGGTAATAAAAGATTGTCTGTAATTTTCAGATAGGCATCTACATTTAACTGTACACGGCCTTTCAACAACGACCAGTCGAGTCCCAAATTATAGGCTATCGTATTCTGCCATTTCAATTCCGGATTCCCATAGCCTTTCAACATAACACCGTAATACCCATTATACTCATTCTCAAAATCATAATAATAAGTCGTCATTGCCTGAGAAGAACTGAAATTTACACTACCCGTACTTCCTGCCGAAAAGCGCAATTTCAATACATTCCGCTCATGCCAATTTACAAAATGCTCTTTATGAACGTTCCAGGCAATACCTGCCGACCAGAACGGAGCAAAACGGGAATCACGTCCAAACTTACTTGAACCATCAGTCCTGTACGACAAATCCAGAAAATAACGATTATCATAACCGTAATTAAAATTAGCAAAGAAACCAATCAAACGGGACTTATCATACGAACCGGCAGGAGTACTTTTATATTTAAAAGCTGTAGCTGCACCGATAAAATCGATGGATTCACTGACAAAACCAGTGGCGGTGTACCAGTCACCTTTAGAAATGGCAGACATGACATTACTCCCTACACCCACATTAATTACATTTTTACCCAGGTTTTTAAAGAAAGACAAAGTCACATGCCCATCCAAATTTTCAGATTTATTGTTTTTAATATAATAGCTTCCTTTATTTTTCTCTTTATCCTCAATCTCACTGGATAGATAGTTGAACTCCGGAGACCTCGGAGACTTGAATTCCTCTGCTTTATCCAGCTGTTTCGTATAACTGAAACGTCCCTGTAACCGCAAACTAGGTATAATCCGCCAATCTATATTAAAATTATCTTGCACTGAAGTATATTCATTTATACTAAAATTAGGTAAAGTGGCATAAACCATCGGATTATAATCTCCCGAAGATAATTTTTCTATTAACTTTCCATTTTCATCATAGATCCTGTCATAAGGATTCTGGGAAACCCAGGTGCTAAAGCTTCCATAGGGAGAATTTTTCCCTTTTACATTATCAATCAATACATCATTGCGGATGAAAAAATCCTTAGCTATATTATACTGAAAAGTTACACTTAATCCATAATTTTTACGTCCTGATCCTTTCATCACACCATTATCTCCCAGATAACGCAAGTCAATTCCATAGCGGAAATTCTCATCCCCTCCTTCAAAGTTAACTGAATAGCGCTGATTCAGTGCATTCCGAAGAGGTTGGGACAACCAATACGTATCCACCCCCTGAAGCATAGCTTCCCAGCGGCGATTATATTCCCTGTCTTTTTTCAGCTGGTCTTCCCAGGAATCACCTTCATAAGCTCCACTCAACTTTTCATAAATCAATTTTTCACGGGCATTCATCAAATTATAGTCCCTTAAATCCGGGATAGATATATTAAAATTAGCATTACCGGTAATCCGGATTTTTCCAGCCCTGGGACGCAAAGTTGTGATCAGAATTACTCCATTCGCCCCACGTGACCCATACAAGGCTGTCGCAGTAGCGTCTTTTAAGATTGTCAATTCTTCAATACGATTCAAATCCAGATCATATACCCGTTGAGCGGTCACCTCCACTCCATCCAGTACATATAAAGGCGCATTAGGGTTTGTCCGGGAATCATCTGCACTGGAACGTAAGTCAAACCCATTTTCACCCCGGATTGTGATTTCCGGAACGCGGTTAGGGTCGGAACCATTCACTAAATCCTCTGCCAAACGGATAGACGGATCAAAAGCATTCAATGCCTGGATAACATTCAACGACCCCACCTTCTTCAAATCATCCAGCTTCACTGTTACCTCAGAACCCGTAAAACTTTCTTTTGTTTTCTGGAAATAGCCTGCATTCACCACCACTTCTTCCATTTCCGTGGCATCTTCTTCCATGACAATATTCAGTGGCTTTTCGCTATTTACAGCCACTTCTTTCAATTTCATCCCAATGAAAGAAAACTGCAGAATCAGGTTTTTCAATTGAGAGACAGCAAGAGAAAACTGACCATCCGCATCGGTAGCTGTTCCAAGAGTAGTACCTTTTATCAATACAGTTACTCCAGGAAGTACTACCCCTGCCGCATCCTTAACGACTCCGGAAATTTTATATTGTTTTACCGCTTGCTGCTGTCTCACAACAATGACATTATCTTCAATCACATAAGAAAATCCTTTCCCATTCAGACAATATTTCAAAACTTCCTCCAGAGGCGCCTCCAAAAAATTCACAGATTCTATCCGCACGTTTCTGACATCTTCCATATTATAAACAAATGTATAATTACTCTGGCTACGTATAGCCGATAATACCTCTGTCAACAATACATCAGAATAAGAGAGCGACAAACGGGCATTCTGAGAATATGTCGTCGCCGACAATTGCATGCTTAATAACACAAAGAGAAATAAAAACTTCGTTTTCAATACACTTTGCAACAGTTTTAATCGCTTAAAACCACCATAGTCACACTTTTTTTTCATAATTTTGTAATTGAGTTGTACATTTAGTTATATAATTAAGTGTATAACAAGCAGATAAGGCCACCACCTTATCTGCTATTCTATAAAACAATCTCTATTTCATTACCCTCACAGTCCTTCCTTCTATACTGAATTTTCCTTTTTGTGTATTTGCTTTTTTCCGTAATACCCTCTCTATACCATCATAACGCTTCATTTCCAAAGAAAAACGTATTTTTTTCAGATCCGGTTGAAGAAAAGAAACATTCAGATTATACCAACGGGCCAACTGTTCCAGTATAATATCCAATTCAGTATCTGAAAACCAGAAGATCCCTTCTTTCCACAAACCATAATTTTGAGCATTCACCTTATGAACTTTAAAATCAGACTGTCCAGATTCTAAAACCGCCTGCTCACCCGGATGCAATTCCAGATTATTCTCTCCCTTTGTCAGGCTTACTTTTCCCGAAATTAAAGTCGTCACTACTTCTCCCTGATACCCGGATACATTAAAACTTGTACCCAACACCCGGATTTCAACCCCATTGATTTTCACAATAAAAGGGCTGTGTTCATTATGTTTTACCTCAAAATATACTTCACCTTCCATTTCAACTTCTCTTACATCATGAGCAAAAACAACAGGATATTTCAATTTCGAACCGGCATTCAACCAAACACGCGTACCATCAGATAACAGCAAGGAGAATTCTCCTCCCACTGGCACAATTAAAGTATTGTATTTCAGAACAACTTCCGTTTCTCTCCCTAAAGTCTCTTCATATTGAAGCACATCACCTGTTGCTGAAATCCGTGCATTTCCAGTTTCCCGGATATCCAACAGAGTCTCTCCGGTTATATTTAACTCTTTACCATCAGCCAGAATCAACTGTGCTTTGACTTTCCCCGGAACAACCTCTTCTGTAACAGGAACAACTTCTAAAACTGCCGGATGCTCTTTAAAATAGAGGTATACACTTAAACATAGAGGAATAAAGAACAAAGCAGCATATTGGAAAATACGTCTCCTTCGGATTGATTTTACCGGTATTCTTTGTTCAAACTTTATCCACATTTCATCAAGCTTCGGACACTCAGGACGTCCTTTGACCACTTCCTCCCGGATTCTCTGCAACTCTTCTCTATGCAGGGACGACTCGTCCAGCCATTCCTCCAACTGTTTCTGTTCCTCATCAGAAGCTACACCGATATAATATTTACCTATCCAGCGTGCCACATTCAATCTTTTTCGAAGTCTGCAATCCATTTCAATCATTTTAATTGGAAGACAACTGAAAAAGAAAAGCGGGTGTGTGTAGATATAACTTTTTTTTTAATAAATTAAGCAAATTGATATAAAAAACACTAAATTACAACTATTTATATGTTGTTTTAATGTCCTGATAAAGTAGTAAAAAAGATAAGTAACCACAGGTATTCTTTATCAACATATTTACGAAGGGTCAAATAAGCAGCTTTCTTCAGACTTTTTACTGTATTGACAGAAATATGGAGCTCTTCTGCAACCTCATTATTATTTTTTCCCTCCAGATTCAATAAAATGATTTTCCGGGTCTGAGCAGGCAATCGGTCAATTGCGGCATAAAGAATCCGAATGGTTTCATGAAGAGTCACTTCCTGCAAATAATTCTCATCATCCCTCTCATCGTTTTGAAATCTCAACTGGATATTTTCTTCTACACGCAGGTGTTTATAATGGTTAAAATATAATCGTCGGGCAATCGTATATAAAAACGCCTTTGCATTCTCCAAGGATTCAAACTCTTCCCTACTCTCATAAAGCTTTACAAAAGCTTCTTGGGTTAAATCCTGTGCAAGTTCTCCATCTCCTGTATATTTACGCATTAAAGCATACACCGGAGGAAAAAACTCATGAAAGAATTTCTTAAATTCAATATGCGATCTAATTCTAACACCCATTATAAAAACAAAAATAATTGTTTTCCTTTAATAATAACTAGTAATATTCTTTGTTCCTCTTATTTTTTATAAAGTCCATTACCAAAATATTGGGTTTATATTATTGTGTTACTATTTTTGAAAAAATAACACCAGCCCATACAGCTAAAATTCCCAACAAAACACTCCCGGCGACATAGAGAGCAAGCGTCCAGTAATTTCCAGTCTCAAATAATTTGAAACTTTCGGCCGAAAAAGTCGAGAAAGTAGTATACCCTCCGCAAAAACCAATGATTAACAAATACTTCAGTCCATTGTCAAAAATCCGGTAATATATAGATAGCCCTATTAAAAAACCAATAATAAAACATCCTAATGTATTCACAATAAAAGTGGCCAACGGAAAAACATATGAAAATTGTTTCCCGATCCACCACGAAGTCAGGTAACGTAAAATACTTCCCAATGCTCCTCCTAAAGCAACCAATACCAACTGTTTCAACATCACAATATATTTATAAAAGATTTACTCCTTTTCATAAAGAAACTGTAAAGCACAATACCCCGCAATCCTGAAGCCCCATGCCTTCCCCGGCATA
>CAJMQA010000093.1 GCA_905215395.1 uncultured bacterium
TCCACCGAAAGATTAGCCTCCCTTTCTGATGTCGTATTGCTGGAGGGAGCCGGTGGCTTATTCGTTCCGATACACCGGAACTACCTGACCATTGACTATATCCAGGAGCATCAGCATCCTCTGATTCTGGTATCTTCTTCCAAACTGGGAAGTATCAATCATACTTTGATGAGTCTGGAATTGTGCCGTTTACGGGGGATTGAGGTAGCTTATGTGGTTTATAATCACTTCCCGGATGAAAGTGAAATAATTAAAAACGATACAATAACTGTTATACGTCAATATCTGGATGAGCATTTTCCGGCTTGTAAATTATTGGAACTACCGGTGATAGCGGGAACAAACTGGCCACAGTTGGAATTATAAGAATAGGACAGAGTAAATGAGGAGAGTAGAATTATTATCCCCGGCAAAAAATACGGAAATAGGCATCGCTGCCATTAATAACGGGGCTGATGCCGTATATATCGGTGCTCCGGCTTTCGGTGCCCGCAAAGCAGCTGCCAATAGCCTTGAAGATATTGCAGCCCTGGTGGATTATGCCCACCGCTTTTATTGCCGAGTATTTGTTACACTGAATACTATCCTGTATGATCATGAGTTGGCGGAAGCGGAAAAGATGATCCGCAAGCTTTATGAGATAGGGGTGGACGCCCTTATTATCCAGGATTTGGGAATTCTGAGGATGAATCTGCCTCCTATTTGTCTGCATGCAAGTACCCAAATGCATAATTACGATCCGGAACGCATCAAATTCCTGGATCAATTGGGATTTCAGCGTATTGTACTGGCTCGTGAACTTTCGGTGGAGCAGATCCGAACAATCCGCAAAGAGGTGAAAGCCGAACTGGAAGTTTTTGTACATGGGGCGTTGTGTGTCAGTCTTAGCGGCCAATGTTATCTTTCTCAGTACATGTTCGGACGTTCAGCCAACCGGGGAGAATGTGCACAGCCTTGCCGGATGAAATGGTCGGTAAAAGACAGTGAAGGACAAAGTTTGATTTCGGATAAATATATATTGTCACTGAAGGATTTAAATCTGTCTGCTTATATCGGCAGTTTAATAGAGGCAGGAGTAGATTCATTTAAAATAGAGGGTCGGCTGAAGGATGAGAATTATGTATCCAATGTAACCAAGCACTATTCTTCGCTTATCGATCAATATCCGGATATTCAGAGAGTCGGTTCGGGGCAGGTCATCAGTACTTTTGAGTCTGAACCGGAACGGAGTTTTAACCGGGGATATTCAGCTTATTTTATAGAAGGACGTAAAAGTGGGTTGGTAAATATGGATACTCCCAAATCCATGGGAAAATTTATAGGCCGGCTTGTCCAATACAAAGGAAAAAAGCTGTTTCTGGAAACGACAGAGGAACTTCATAACGGAGATGGCCTGTGTTATCTGGAAGGGGGAGAATTAAAAGGAATAAGGGTGAATCAGGCAGAAGGGAAATGGATTGAGTGTAATGAAGAGGTCAGGATTGTGCCGGGGACAGAGTTGTACCGGAATTACGACCATCGCTTTGTCATGCAGCTGGAGAAGGAAAAATCCTTGCGAAAAATACATATAGACATCCGGGTGTCTGTAAAAGACGGACATTTTAAACTGGAAGTTCAGGATGAAAATGGGATATGTGCCCGTTATGTATCTGAAGAAAGTTTTGATCTGGCTACAAATCCTCAGCAACGGGAACGTTTTATCCAGCAACTGATGAAATGTGGAGATACAGAATTTGTATGTGACAGGGTAGATTACGATAGTGAAGATATTCTGTTTGTTCCGGCGGCGGCAGCGAATGCATCCCGTCGTGATTTATTAGAACGTCTGGTAAAAGCCAGAGCAGAGCAGAGGGAAAAATTACAGCCCGGAAATGAGAAACCCGGAGTAAGGTATGCTTTGGAAGCAGACTGGCATTTGAACATAGTCAACCGGAATGCTGAAGAATTTTATCGGCAGCATGGTGTAGAAACGACAGAAACAGGATTCGAGAAAAATCCGAATAGTAAAGGAAAGGATCTGATGCATACCCGGTATTGTCTTCTTTATGAATTGGGACGTTGCCGGAAATGTCATGCTAATAAGGACCTTAAATTTCCGCTTTTCCTTTACAATGATAAGCATACCTTCCGTCTGGGATTTGATTGTCAGAATTGTTTTATGAAGGTGATTGCGGAGTAATTTCCGCACTTATAACTGCGATATTTGATAAAAATGAGGTTGGAATTGTAAAAAAAAATTCCTGTATGTAAGATTTTGCTTCTGAAATTATATTTTTGTTCGCGTAAAAATAAAAACACAATAAAAAATCACAGTATTATGTGTGGAATAGTAGGTTACATAGGAAATAAAGAAGCTTACCCGATTTTGATTAAAGGATTGCACCGTCTGGAATATCGTGGATATGACAGTGCCGGAATCGCTTTGATTTCGGATGATAATGAATTGAATGTGTACAAATCAAAAGGAAAGGTGGCTGATTTGGAGCGTTTTGCCGAATCAAAAGATATTTCCGGGACAATAGGTATTGCACATACCCGTTGGGCTACTCATGGAGAGCCTAATGATGTAAATGCACATCCTCACTATTCCCAATCCAAGAGTTTAGCTTTGATTCATAATGGTATTATTGAGAATTATACTGTTTTAAGGACGGAACTGGAGAGTAAAGGTTATGTATTCCGCAGCAATACAGATACAGAGGTGATCGTATACCTGGTGGAATATATTATGAGTACCAATCAGGTAGAATTGTGTACGGCAGTCCAGTTGGCTTTACATCAGGTGATCGGAGCTTATGCCATAGCTTTAATGGAAAAAAATAATCCGGATGAAATTATTTGTGCCCGTAAAAGCAGCCCTCTGGTTGTTGGGATAGGGAAGGATGAGTTTTTCCTGGCTTCTGATGCTACTCCGATTGTGGAATATACGGATAAGGTGGTGTATCTGAATGACGAGGAGATTGCTGTAATTCACCGGGGAGAACCATTAAGGGTGGTAAACTTGAATAATGTGGAGATTACGCCTGAAATTAAAAAACTGGCCATGAATCTGAGCCAGCTGGAAAAGGGGGGATATCCGCACTTTATGCTAAAGGAAATCTATGAGCAACCGCGGACTTTACAGGATTGTATCCGGGGACGCATCAATGTGGAAGGAACGAGTGTGGTACTTTCGGGGGTTATCGACAACCGGGATAAATTTTTAAATGCCAACCGTATTATCATCGTGGCTTGCGGAACTTCCTGGCATGCTGCCCTGATCGGCGAACATTTGCTGGAAGATTTGTGCCGCATACCTGTAGAAGTTGAATACGCTTCGGAATTCCGTTACCGGAATCCGGTCATTCACCCCGGAGATATTGTGATTGCAATTTCTCAATCCGGAGAAACTGCTGATACTCTGGCTGCTATTGAACTGGCGAAATCGAAAGGAGCATTTATATATGGGATATGTAATGTTGTAGGATCGTCTATTGCCCGTGCAACGGATTCCGGTTCCTACATACATGTCGGACCGGAAATAGGTGTCGCTTCAACCAAGGCCTTTACAGGCCAGGTAACTGTACTTTCAATGCTGGCCTTGACGATTGCTCACCAGAAAGGGACCATCACCCGGGAATATTTTGAAAAGATGGTGAGAGAGTTGCAGAGTATACCGGATAAGATCAATAACATGCTGAAAAATGTAGAAAGCTTACGGGATTTGTCTAAAATTTTTACTTATGCCCGGAATTTTATTTATCTGGGACGGGGATATAATTATCCGGCAGCTCTGGAAGGAGCCCTGAAACTGAAAGAAATTTCCTATATTCATGCAGAAGGTTATCCGGCTGCAGAAATGAAACATGGACCTATTGCATTGATAGATGCAGAAATGCCGGTGGTTGCCATTGCAACGACAGACAGCATCTATGAGAAAACCATCAGTAATATTCAGGAGATAAAAGCCCGTAAAGGTAAAGTGATCGCAATCGTGACAGAGGGCGATCAAATGGTACATAAAATTGCAGATTACTGTGTTGAAGTTCCTCATGTTCTGGAGCCTTTTGCTCCTTTGGTGGCTTCAATTCCCCTGCAATTACTGGCTTATTATATTGCTGTTAATAAGGGCAGGAATGTAGATCAACCCAGGAATCTGGCTAAGTCTGTGACAGTAGAATAATAGAAAACGGAGTGATTTTCCACTCCGTTTTTTTATTCTGTAATGATAGAGGTCTGTTTTTTTCCATCCATGTATACGGTCACTGGTTGTTTAAAACGGATGTGCCGGACAAATGTTTTCTCATCGGCAACTTCCTGTTGCCGGATGATATCATAATTGATGAAAGAAGTTTTTGAGTCGTAGGGGACAGCAAAATATCCGACATTCATGGAGGTTACATTGTGGAAAAAATGCGACCCCAGGGAAGAATCCAGTGGAAAGTCCTCTAGTCCTTGTTCGACAATCACTTTTGCCTTGGAGATATCTGACCATAAAACAGGTATACCGGTTAGTTTATCGCGGGTACCCCAACGTCCGGGGCCAATCAGAATATAAGGGGTATCGGTTGCTTTGAGTTTTTCATTGAGATATTTGACCTCTTCGGCCATTTGCTCCGTTTTCAGACGGTCGAATTTCAGAGGGTCCACATATACGATATCTTGTATGTCTGTTAATTTCCCATTTCCCATACCTTTATCGGCACGTAATATGATTTTTTGGGTATCAATATTCTCTTTATCAATATCCATATGATATTCATTTTTTATCAATGGTTTGATCTGGAGGACATAGAATATCCATTCCTGTTTTTCTTTGTTGACGCAGAATTCCATTTCTACTGGAGCTCCCATAGCCTGGGAAAAGATATTGAGCAATACTTCCAATGTTTTAGCCAAAGGAATATAGTCGTACTGTAAAATGTCCGGAAAGTTGACAATACGGGGACCGCGGACACTGAAGTCAAAACCGATCCTGTCGTTCATAAAATCATATACAGAAGCACAATGCTGAAGATTTCCATCGGCTTCTACAACTTTCAGATCGTAAGCTTTTATGGCAGCCTCTTCACCTTCACGTGTCAGGTCATAGCTGGAATTTGTCATGTCAATGGCATAGAAATATTTTTGGGAATCCCGGGCCATATCCTGGATAGAAGCCAGTTGTAATTTTGGGAAACGCGGACAGAAACGATGTGTCTTTTCACCTCCTACCACATAGGCACCTAAGCCCAGGGCTATCACAGCAAAGCCATCTTCCGGCTGCATGTACGAGAAAGGATAAAAGTTATAGGATTGTGCTACACCGCTGATGTTGGGATAATATTTACCATCGTATTCATTGCCGACAACTTCCTGTATAATAACTGCCATTTTTTCTTCTTCGATCATCGAACCAATGGCATGGAAATAAGCCCGTGAGCTTTCAGTAAAAACAGAGGCATAAACCAATTTGATCGCATTTTCGAGATCTTCCAGGCGACGCTCAAAGTCGGGGTGATTGTTGGGGATGAGATAAGTAGAATAAACACCTGCAAAAGGCTGGCTTAGGGAATCTTCAAAAAGTCCGGAGGAACGTACGGCCAGAGGCTTGTGCATTACCTCAAGGTAGGTGCGTAATTTGTGATGAAGTTTTTCGGTAAACCGGGCCTGAATGAAAGCTTTCTTTACTTCATCATAACTTTTATCACTGTATATGATCCTGTTCAGCTCATTGTTGTCCACAAAATGATCAAATTCATCCACTCCGATAATGGCTGTTTTGGGTATCTCTATTTTGAGATTGGGAATAAGCTTTTTGAAATCGACATTTTCGATAAAATTGGAGAGAAAAGCCATGCCCCGTCCTTTTCCGCCAAAGGATCCCTTTCCCAGCCGGCTAATATAACGATTGGAATTGACCAATTTGGGATTGAAATTAATAATCCTGCCTCTGATTTTTTTCAATTCTGCAGCTTTAAAGACTTTCAGGATAAATCGCCGGACTTCATCCGGGGTCCGGAAATCTTCAAAACGATAGCGTTTCAAATGCTTGGCCAGAGTAATTTCCCTTCTGGCCATCAACCAGGTCGAGATACCATTGCGGACAGAGTGATAAATCAAAGATTCGTCCGGTATTTTCAGGAGTTTTTCTTTGAATTCTTCAATAGAACTGGCTCTATCAATTTCTTCACCTTGCTGGTTACGGAACACGAAGTCTCCGAAGCCCAGGTAAGTTTTAATGAAGCCTTGGATATCATGTGCCAGTGTAGGGGAATTTTTATTGATAAAAGCTGCATGTAAAGCTTCAGCCTGAGCCGCATTCTCAACTTCCTGGCTTTGTAAAAGGCAAGGAATTAAAGCTCCATACTGCTGTACATATTTGATCAGTTCAATACCTGCGTTTTCATCTTCAATCCCATGGCGTTTATAGCGGACATCAGAAATGACACCGATCAGGTTTTCCCGGTAATGATCGATAATATCGACAGCTTCTTCAAAAGTAGTAGCCAGTATAACTTTGGGTCGGATACGGATTTTCATGACCAGGCTCATATCGTTGTCCTGAGGTTCAGACAAAATCAGTTCCTGGGTTTGAGTCATAATTTCCGTATAGAGAAGAGGCAGGTAACGGGAATAGTAACGGACAGAGTTTTCCACCAGTAGGATCACCCGTATATCGCCCATACGGGTATCCCGTTCCAGATTCATCTTGTCTTCAATGTATTTTGCCATGGCCAGAAAAATTTTGGTAGAACCATTCCAGACAAACAGACGTTCAATCGTTTCGGACAGTTGATCTTCAATGGTATGAAAATAGGCCAGGTCGGCATTGTTGTTGACCAGTAACAATTGGCTGATCTTGGGATAGAGTGTTTTCAGATTCCGGCTGATGACCTGAGGAGCTTGTTTATCCAGGCCTGCCATGATAATGATCAGGTCGATGTGTTTTTCTGCCAGTACCTTCAAGGCTTCAGTTTCACTGGCAACAGAAGTAAAACGTGGGGCTGTATAAAGGTTTACCTGCAAATATTCACCTACAATTTTATCGGTAAACTGTCCTTCCCGTTCGATGGTATAAGCATCATAATAGTTGGCTATTAAAAGAATTTCTTTTATCTTAAAGGGCATTAATTCCTGAAATATATCCCGGTCGCTTTTTTTGCGTTTGTAGATTTTGTGTAGTTCTATGTTCATAAATTCATTCTTAAATAGTAACATTCATAACGCTTTTGAGAGGACAAAGTTACTGGAAATCCTGCTCTAGGTAAAAATACAAAAAAAATGATAATTTGAAAGATATGTTGTAAAACTTTATACTTTTGTATGTAACCGGAAATAGAAGAAATATTTATGTCTGAACGTTTGTTTGTCTTTAATCCCGATTGTGAGCTGGCAATTGCCAACGGAAGCAAGTATTATATGCCGCCGGCAAATATCGTGCAGATGACGTCTGATCTGGCTTTTTTGCCTGCATTTACAGGAGAACAGGGGGATGCTGTATTGGTGAAGCGTTTACCGGACAGACAATTTCTGCAATCTGTTTGTATCCCGCTTCGGTTAGGGTGTAAGGCTGTTTTGGAAAACGATACAGAACGATGGGAGGGTATGAAAGGAGAACCCTGGGGATTGAGTCCTGCTATCTGCCATTGGTTTAAGCAACGGCAGTTGGGAGAAGATTGGAGACCGGAACAAAAAGAGTGGTATAGCCGGAAAATGGCAAAACAAGGGTTGGAGCAATTGTTAGATGTTTTACCATTCATTGAAAAATCTATTGTTCCGGAGGTTTGTTTTTCTATAGAAGACATAGAAAGGAGGTTTTCCGGAGAGGAGTATCTGGTCAAAGCTCCCTGGTCCTCTTCCGGCAAAGGAATTTTAATGCTAAAGGGAAAACCTGGGATCAAGGAAAAAGAATGGCTTAGAGGGATGTTCCGCCGGCAAGGGTATCTGATGTTGGAAAGAAAACTGGATAAGGTGATGGATTTTGCTATGGAGTTTCACAGGGAAAACAACAGAACAACATTTTCCGGGTGGTCGGTTTTTACTACCGGAAATCATGGCGAATACAGAGGGAACTATGCAGGTCCTCAGGAGCGGATTGAAAAAAAGTTACGGGAATTAACCGGATGCGGGCAATTGAATGCTTTAAAACAGGCTATAATCCCGGTATTGGATTCTTTATTCCCTTTTTATAAAGGATATCTGGGGGTGGATATGATGATCTACAGAAATGAGCGGAAAGAGTTGTGTCTGCATCCTTGTGTGGAAATCAATCTGCGTTATAATATGGGAATTATTGCTCTTTTTCTGAGCCGGAATTATTTATGGGAGGGAGTAGAAGGGCAATTTTCAATTCTTTATTATCCTTCACAAGGGGAAGCTTTTCATGAAGATTTCCGCCTTAAAGCTGAATATCCGCTTGTACATAAAAATAACCGGATAATATCCGGTTATTTAAATCTGACACCAGTGAATGAAACTACTCATTTTGTAGCTTCACTTATCTGTTACTGAATTTTTGTGTCTTTCAGGATCACGTCGTGTGCACCGCCTTCGACTATGGAAGTTGAAGAAACCAGTGTAATTTTGGCTCTTTCCTGTAATTGCGGGATAGTAATGGAGCCACAACTGCACATGGTAGATTTCATTTTGCCCAATGTGAGTTCCAGATTGTCTTTCATTTTACCGGCATAGGGAACATAGCTATCCACGCCTTCTTCAAATTTCAAAGCAGATTTGGTATTGCCTCCCATATCGTAACGTTGCCAATTCTGTGCCCGGTTAGAACCTTCTCCCCAATATTCCTTCACATAACCGTTGCCAATGGCCAATTTTTTACTTGGACTCTCATCGAAACGGGCAAAATAACGTCCCATCATCAGGAAATCGGCACCCATAGCCAGTGCCAGTGTCATATGGTAATCGTGTACCAATCCCCCGTCAGAACAGATGGGGATATAAATACCGGTCTGTTCAAAATATTCCTGACGAGCCTGGCAAACTTCAATCAAAGCGGTTGCCTGCCCACGGCCAATACCTTTTTGTTCCCGGGTAATACAGATAGAACCACCTCCAATACCTACTTTCACAAAATCGGCACCAGCTTTGACCAGATAAAGGAAACCTTCTTTGTCAACTACGTTGCCTCCGCCGATTTTTACTTCATCATTGTAAGCTTCTTTTACCCAACGGATAGTTTCAAACTGCCATTCCGAAAAACCATCGGAAGAATCTACTACCAGTACATCCACACCGGCTTCTACCAAGGCGGGTACACGTTCTTTATAGTCACGGCTGTTGATACCTGCTCCTACAATCAGTTTTTTATGACTGTCCAGAAGTTCGTTCGGGTTTTCTATGTGATTGTCATAATCTTTACGGAAAACGAAATATTGAAGTTTCTGATTCTCGTCAATGATGGGAAGACAATTTAGTTTGTGATCCCAGATGATTGTATTGGCTTCACTCAACGTCAGGCCCAGTTTTCCGACGATCAGATTTTCAAAAGGAGTCATGAACTCAGCCACCGGTTTGTTCAAAGGATCTGTTTTCAGACGATAGTCACGACTGGTAACCATACCCAGAAGCTTGCCATTCGGAGTTCCGTCGTCTGTAATGGCGATACTGGAATGCCCCGTCTTCGCTTTTAGGTTAACCACATCCTGTAAAGTAGAATCCGGACGCAAATTGGAGTCACTGACAACAAACCCGGCTTTGAATTTTTTTACTTTCCTTACCATTTCTGCCTGGTTTTCAATAGGCTGAGATCCGAAAATAAAAGAAAGGCCTCCGTTACGGGCCAGTGCAATAGCGAGTCCATCGTCAGAAACAGCTTGCATAACTGCAGATACAAACGGTATATTCAACTGAATTTTTGAGGTTTCGCCCTGACGAAATTTGACAACGGGGGTTTTTAAAGAAACATTGTCGGGAGTACACTCCTTGGTCGTGAGTGACGGAATTAACAGATATTCTCCAAATGTTCGTGATACTTCTTTAATGTACTGAGCCATATTCTGTGGATTTTTAAAAATTGAGCGAAATTACTCAATTCCTCCAAGAATGCCAAGACCGGCCTGTTATTTTTTCTTTAAAATCGCTTTCTTCCTAATATCTGATCGATAACAGGTGTGATGTCCTGATTTTTATGGATACGTATAGGCTTTATTCCGGCATCTTCTGCACATTTTACATCTTTGGGACTGTCTCCGATAAACCAGGAGTGTTGTTTGTCAATGTTAAATTCTTCGATGGCTAGGTTTACCATGTAGGGTGACGGCTTCCGGCAGATACATGTCTTTATGCTTTCGTGGTGGGGACAGTAGTAAATTTTAGTAAGTTTTACTCCCTGTTTTCCAAGTTCCCGACACATGTAGGCATGTACCTTTTCAACATCTTCACGGGTATATATTCCTTTGGCAATTCCTCCCTGATTGGAAATTACAAATAAGAGATATCCTGCCTCCTGAAGCCGTTTCATACCTTCAATTACGCCCGGGTTAAAAGAAAAGTCCTCGGGTTTATAGATGTAGTAATGTCCTTCGTCTGAATTGATTGTCCCGTCACGATCAAAGAATACGGCCCGGACAGCTGGTTTTGCGGATGAATTTGGTTTTGTTTTCATAACGTTTGAACTTAGTTGTTCAAAGTTAGATTTTTATTTTGGAAAAACGATTTTTCAATGTATGATTTTGAAAATAAGTTCTTTTAATAATTCCCCGTCCGAAATATTAGCATTTCCCACGCCTTTAGACTTCAGGTCATACTCCCTCAATAACGCGATTACATTGGCACATTTCATTGCATTGTATAATTTCCCTCCTTCTGTATAATCTTTCATAAAAAAGGGGTGAACACCCAATAATTTTGCCATTTCCTGAATATTAGGCGTAGCCTTTTTCTGATAGTGGTAGGTTAGTAGATTGAGGAAATAACGGAATAAAGTGGTAATGGTCAATACTAACGGATTATTTTTGGGATTAGCCTCAAAATAATTGACAATACGGTTGGCTTTGAGAGCATCTTTTTGGATGATGGCTGACAACAGTTCGAAACTATTAAAATCCTTACTGATACCAGTATGCTCTTCTACCAGATTTTCTTTAATTTCTCCTCCCTGGGGTAGGAGCAGAACCAGATTATCAAT
>CAJMQA010000094.1 GCA_905215395.1 uncultured bacterium
GGGTACCTGTAGTGTCCAGAGCCTTTACATTCAGATGTGAAATCATAATGGCCGGAATGCCTGCCCGGATCATTGTCCGGTAGGGATAGAGTTCGATGCTGTCCAGACGTGGGCGGGAATGCCGGATCAGAGGTAAGGTATAATGGGAGTCAGAATCCGTATCACCATGTCCGGGAAAATGTTTTAATACGGGGAGTACCTGACCGGATAAAGAACCTTGGGCATATAAAATGGCTCTTTGAGTAACTCTTTCCGGTTGTTCTCCGAATGAACGCATGCCGATAATGGGATTGCGCGGATTGCTGTTGATGTCTACGACTGGGGCAAAGTTTACATGCACACCTAATTCATGGCAATGGCGGGCAATAGTTGCTCCCAGGGCGAAAATCAGACTGTCATTGCGGATTGCGCCATCGATCAGCATTTTGGGAAACTCCATAGCGGTTTTAAGCCGCCAGCCTACACCATGTTCTGCATCCATTCCTATCATGAGGGGATATTGGGAGGCTTTTTGTAAGCGGTTGGTCATTTTTACCTGCCGGACGGGATCTCCCTGGAAAAAAATTAACCCTCCTACCTGATATTTACGGATTTGTTTTTCGAGTTCGTTTTCATAGTTTTCATTTTGATTGCTATAGGCGGCGATCATAAAAAGCTGTCCGATTTTTTCCTCCAGGGTCATATGTATGATGACAGAATCAGCCCATATAGCTGCTTTGGAAAATTTCGTGTCAGCTTTTAGCGGTGTGGTTATGAATACTAAAAAAAGTACAGCAATCCCGAGCAGTGTCGTTTTCATAAGTTATCCTACCATTGGTTATGCCTCTTTTCCGGCCTTACAAAAATACAAAAAAGGAAGGGTATTGCAGCTGCAATACCCTTCCTTGCTTCTTAAGCAATGTTAAATTATTTCAATAGTTCAGCTATTTTTTTCTGCAGTTCTTCACCTCTCAGATTTTTAGCCACGATAACGTTATTTTCATCCAGTACAATCAGATGAGGAATTCCGTTAACGCCATAAAGCTGAGCAGCTTCATTCTGCCATCCTTTCAGGTCGGAAACATGATTCCAGGTTAGCTGGTCATCTTCAATGGCTTTCAACCATGCGTCTTTATCATTATCCAGAGAAACGCTCAGGATTTCCAGACCTTTCGGGTGGTATTCTTTGTATACTTTTACGACATTCGGATTTTCACCACGGCAAGGACCGCACCATGAAGCCCAGAAGTCGATTAATTTCACTTTACCTTTGATAGAGTGCATTGACAGAGGCTGACCTTCCGGAGTATTCAGGGTAAAGTCAGGAGCAACCTGGCCAATAGCTACGGCTGACAGTTTCTGGATTCTATCGGCAATTTTCTTTCCGATCTCAGTAGCCTGAGCATTCGGTCCCAGTAATTTGAATTTGGCGTCCAGTTCGTCAGCTTCCATTCCGCCCATTTTGTTGGCCAGCATATAAGCAGCTACATAGCTGTCTGCGTTAGCTTTTGTCAGTTCATCCTCTTTAGCTGCAGCTTCTTCTTCCACTTTGTTGTATTTTTCTTCCACTTCCTTCATTTTCTCTTCGTTCTTTTCCTGAGCGGCTGCGGAATATTCTTTATAAAGATCAGATTGTGCTTTTCTGGCTTCTTTAGAAATAGCCATGTATTGGTTAGCTAAATCCTGTGTCGGAGTTCCTGAGATCATGTTTTCACCAGGATTTGCCGGATTCAGGGTGGCTGTGAATACTGCATTTTCAACAAAGATCGGGGTACCTCCGCGTTTGCCTTCAATAATCACATAAGCATCAGTCAATCCTTCTACAGTTCCCGTCAGGGTGAATTTACCATCGGCTACAACGGCTTTGGCCAGGGTATCAACAGCGTTTGCATTAGGTTTTACCAAATAGACATTTCCTGTTTGTTCGCCTTCGATAGTTCCGTTAATTGTATACTTCGGAGTTGTGTTGCAAGCTGCCAACGAAAGTGCCAGTGCAGCAAGCGGTAATAAAATTTTCTTCATGATTTTATGAATTTGTGATAAAAATTAACAATCACAAAGGTACATAATAAAAACACAAAACGATGCGGGAAGCATCGTTCTGCCGTGTTAATGTTTAGTTAATCTTTCGCTTCATGAACCAGAACTCATTGAAGGAAATACTAAGCCGGATTTTTGCAAATTTTTCCTGTATCAATCCGTTCTTTTCCGACCCGCGTATTCCAAGGTCAAAACCTACTCCCAGCATAAGGGCTCCGCCTCGCTGAGGTGTAAATGGTATTTGTGCCCCGAGGGTCAAGGCGTAAGTATTGATGTTTACATTTTTTATTTCAACTCCGGACTGAACAAAATAGCCTCCCAGCATATAACGGTTCCTTTGCCACCAGAAACGTCCGTATTGTTCGGGGCGCCAGGAGACTCCCAAAGCTGCTTTATGATAATCGTTTAGTCCCTGATTTTTACCGAATTCTTTGTATTTTGACATTTTCTGAAAGGTATAGTCTCCGGCTATATCCCATCTGTTTTTGTACGAATAGTCGAAGCCGCTCAGAATGCGGAAAGGATAAGTGATACTCCCCTTGTCCAGTGTTTCATTTTCCAGAATCTGGGAAGATCCGGTATTGGAGTTGACATCATAGGAAATAAACTCTTTTTTGGCACCCAATTTTTGAGTGAAGTTGAAAGCAGTTCCTAAAGTCAGACTGGATTTTGGGGATAACTTCCAGACATACTGAAAACCCGGAGTAAACAACATGTCATGTACCCGGTTATTTTCACTGGTTTTGATGGTTTTGCTGCCGGAGAGGCCGGGAGCACTCAGCGTTTGACGTTTTTCTATTTTCCCGAAAACCAGGGAGGTGTTCAAGCCCATGGAGAGATTTTTGTATCTCCAGGCCAATCCCAGGTAAAGGTCGTTCAGGCCTCCCTCGCCCTGTATATTCTGGTTGAAATAAGAATCCGAGGTACCGCTGATAATTTTGGTGTAATAGAGGTCATATCCAATATCCGATTTTTCTGTGAATCCCAGGGACATAAACAGATTCTTGTAAAGCCGGCAGGCCATATTGAAAGCTGCATTTTGAGCCACCCGGTAATTGGCACTTTCTTTATGGGTGGAGAGATGGGAATATTCGCCCGTTATTCCCAGCTGAAAATAAAAATGGTTGCTGTCCAAAGCTGTGTAGGACGCCGGGTTCAGGAAATTGATATTGCTATTGTCCCTGAGAGCGGCAGCTACACCACCCATCGCATTATACGGACCGGCATTTTCAATCTGAAGTCCGTAACCGTAAATCGAATATGGAGTTCCAATATTATCCTGTCCGTATCCTTTGATAATAGATATTGTTAAAAGTGTAAAAAGGAGGATTCTTTTCATAGTCGTTCAATATCGGAAGTTCTTGATTAGTCTTTGTATTTTGCGTAATAAACCCGTAAGATCGGAGTCTGCCTGATCATCATCCGGTCAAAGGAAGAGGTCAGGTTGGGTACTGTCAGTAAAATCTGCCGGAGAGGTTCCGAATAAGGCGAGTTGACAATCCGCTGATAATAGTCGGTGATATCGAAATAATACCGGTCGCCTTCAGAAGATTGAGGATCCCTGACATATGTTCCTGTTACGGCACTATTGGTGCTATTATAGACCACTTCTTTCAGTTCGTTTTTCTTATTGGTTGCATAAACTGCTAAACTGGGAGGTAAGGCTATAATAGGAGATGCCCATACTTTGGGCTGTATTTCAATTTCAGCTTTTATGACTGTTTTATAATTTTCCGGCATTTCCGGTTGAGGAATGACAATTTTTACCATATAACCGCTCAATCCCTGTGCAATGGCTGTGGTATCCAGATTAAACATCACCTCTTGCTCCTGGTTTGTCAGTTCAGCGAAGGCGGGTGCCGGGGTATTTATGATCCGATTGTAATTGTAAACAGGGTTTTGGGTTAACAGCCTTAGGTCGAAGGTACGTTTGTCATCACCGGCATGGTAGTAGAATCTCATATACAGGCTATCCGCAATAGCCTGTATGGACATCATACAATTGTTTCCGTCCACAGACTGAATGGCAAGTCCTTTGAACCAGGAGATAAACTTGTAAAATTGGATATTCTCTGCAGAACTTGGCTTAAAGATTTCGTCATAGTCCTGCATCATCCGGAACATGGTGTTCACAATGGGATGTTTGATCCTGAAATGTGCATATTTCATCATTTGCCGTTTTGGCAAAAATTCGACTTCAGCCAATTCTTCTCCATATAGAATAGTATCTACATTATAAAAATAATCATAATTGGAAGAATGTAATTCCGGTAACTCTTTTAATTGGAAGAGTTTGTAGCGTTGCGGAGCAGGGGCTAAGGTATCTCCCCACATTTTACCGCCATAGGTAAAATTGAATGTTACAGAGTCCAGGGCAAAATGGTAAGGTATTTCGGGACGGTAACTCGGTACGATCTGAAAACAGGGAGTTGCGACAGTTGTTCCACTATATTCATCAGTATAGCTTCCCATATACATTTCGGTGATAGCATTTCCATAGCGCCCGCTGGAAGTAACAAAAGAGTCCAGCTTGATCGTGCCGGTTTCTGTTAGCTGGGTTGTCGCTACCTCTATGTGGTTTCCGTTATCAATCAGATTTTGTCCTATTGTTGTCAGGTCGTTATTGCACGCATATAACCCCAGAAAAGCAATGGATAGTATAAATATAAATCGCATAAAAATGATTTTTTATAATAATACGACGCGAAGGTAAAACTATTTTCTAAAAATCTGGCATCTGTACTATGATTTTATTGCATCGGCAGCATTTACTTAACGGATGGAAATACTCTTTATCATTCGTATACACAAAGGGAAGGATGGAGGGTAGACAGGACTGTTAAAAATGTATAATCTAAAATTATTATTTCGATTATATCCGGCTTAGGTTGCGATTATATGCAAAAAATGTTTAGTTTTGCCGGATAAAATGGGATAAGTAAGTTGAAGTTGGATTGTAATAACATTTAAATCAGATAAAAAAGTAATTTATGAAAAGAGTAAACTTTTTATGCCTGCTAATGCTGGGGCTGTTTTTTACTGCTTGCCATTCGAGTGACGATACCTGGGGCGACTGGTCCCGTTCCTATTCTTTCAGTGGCCGGCCCAGAACAGGTGCTGTGACTTTTACATTAAACGGAGAAGCATATGTTGGATTAGGTCATAATGAATCCGTTGAAGGATTGGATAAAGAGTTAAAAGATTTTTGGAAATTTAATGGAAGCAGATGGGTTGCTATAGAGTCTTTCCCGGGAGAGGGACGTTATGGTGCTGTTGCTTTTGTGGTAAAAGAGGGCGGTAAAGAGGTAGCTTATGTTGGTACCGGTTTCCGTTCTGTAGGAGGGCAAGAAACTTATTTTGCTGATTTTTACCGGTTTGATGGAGAGCATTGGGATAAAAATGTTGCTATGACTTTACCTGAAGCTAAAGATCGGCCGGGGGAAAACAATGGACGTCGTTATGCAGTTGCCTTTACTTTAAATAATAAAGGATATGTAGGTACAGGTTTGGCAAGTGGCGACTTGGTTTTAAACGATATGTACTGTTTTGATCCGACAAAATCAGGTGATGACCGGTGGTCCGATGCTGAATTTAACGGTGAACCCCGAATGGGAGCAGTTGCGTTTGTAATCGGAGATAAGGCTGTCGTTTGTCTGGGTTCAAAAGTTGCTTCGGGTCAGAGTTCCTATGTTTACGATGTCAAGATCTTTGATGGTAATACATGGGCTGATGGTAAGTCTGTAAAAAATGAGGACAGGGTAAATTGGGACAACGATTATGACAAGATTGCCCGGGCATATGCGGTTGCCTTTACCTCTACAAGAGGCGACAAGGGGAACAGGGCTTATATTGCGACCGGAATCGGAAGTTACCGGAATACCTGCTGGGAGTACGATATTGTCGAAGATCGTTGGTATGAAGTGACCGAGATGCCTTCCCTGATGACACCCCGTGGTTTTGCTGTTGGGTTTACATTGAATGATTATGGATATGTGACAACGGGAGGATCTTCTATTGCAAGCACTGTTGATACGGATTGCTGGAAGTTTACTCCGAATGTAGAAGAAGATTCGGATAATGACTATTCTCCGGCCGGATAGTATATTTATACTTTAGCATATATTAAAATGGGGTGCATTTGCATCCCATTTTTTTTATTTATCTTTATAGCCGGATTGACGAGTGATTAATGATCAATGGATAAGATGAAGAAGATAATATTAGTAGTGTTTGGCGTTTTGTGTTGGTGGGAAGGCTTTGCGCAGTGGAATACTGCGAATTTGCTCCGGATCGGGCAGAATGCCATCTATTTTGACGATTATGTCAGCGCCATCGATAATTTCAACAATATTATACGGGTAAAACCTTATTTGTCTGAGCCTTATTTCTTCCGGGGATTGGCTAAGCTGAATCTGGATGATTATGAGGGAGCGATCCAGGATTATACGAAAGCAATAGAACTGAATCCCAATTACTTTCATGCTTATATGTATAGGGGTGTTGCCTGGCACAATCTGAAAAAATACGATGAGGCTTTGAAGGATTATGCAGAGGCGATAGCTTTGGATCCAACGGCAGCTTATGTGTATGCCAACCGGGGAATTACAGAGGCTGAAATGGGAAATTATGAAGCGGCGGAAAAAGATTATTCCAAGGCTTTGCAAATCGATAATAAGTTGTTGGCGGCCTATCTCAACCGGGCTATTGTCCGCGAGAAACTGGGCAATAGCGACGGGGCTATGGCTGATTGTACTTCCGCGATCCGTCAGAATATGTTTTCGGACGACGCTTATGGATTGAGGGGATATCTGTGGTTTGAGCGGAAAGATTACCACAATGCCATAGAAGATTTTAACCGGGCTTTGAAGGCTAATCCGAAAAATAAACGGATACTGATGAGCCGTGCGATGGTGTGGTATGAGATGAAGCGCTATCCGGAGACACTGGCCGATTATGATGAAGTCATAAAAATTGACAGCAATTATATCTATGCTTACTATAACCGGGCTATGCTGAGGGCTGAAGTGGGAGAAACCAATGCTGCTATCCGCGATCTGGATAAGGTGGTGGAGATGAACCCTGACAATATCCTGATTTATTTCAACCGTGGATTACTGAAAATGGAGATCAAAGACTGGTATGGTGCTTATGATGATTTTACGGAGAGTATAGCCCTCTATCCGGACTTTGTCAAGGCTTATCTGGCGAGGGCTGCTGTTAGTAACGAGCTGAAAGAGATGAAGGAAGCTGACCGCGATCAGTTTGCTGCCATGCAGATCATGGAGCGTTATAAGAAGATGAAAGAGGGTGACCGGAATGCCCTGGTGGATACTACGGCTAATTTCCAGAAGCTGATCGATATCAATGCACGCTATGATGAGGTACGGGATGTGATAAACGGACGTGTACAGGATAAAAATGTAATCATAGAATTGCAGAATGTGTTTTATGTACAATATTTAAGCCTGGATTCTTTGCGGACAGGGAAAGTACAGTATTACAATAAGCATGTTATGAATTATAATCAGGCTCATAATTATAATCCGGCCGTTACTATTTGTAACAAGACCCTGAATTATCCGCCGGAGCTGTTGGAATCCAATATGAGTGCTTTGTCGGAAAAGATTAAACAAAACGGAGATATGGATGCCTATTTTCTGAGGGGAAGCTTTTACATCCATGAACAGGAATATCCCAAAGCTGTGGAGGATTTTGATGTAGTGGTGGAAAAAGATCCGCGGAATTTGCTGGCTTTATTTAACCGCGCTAATGCACGGGTATTGATGTATGATTATATAGAGTCGATAGAGGACAAAACTCCCCGGATTATCGGTGAAAAAGAGAAAACCGACCGGAAAGTGGATTACTCCCTGGTATTGCAGGATTACAATAAATGTCTGGAAATTGATCCGGAATTTGTGTTTGCCCGTTTTAATATCGCCAATGTATATGCGAAGAATAGGGAGATTGATAAGGCCATTGCGGCATACACCCAGGTGTTGAAACAGGATAAAGATATTGCAGAAGCTTATTTTAACCGTGGTTTGCTCTATATTTATACCGGACAAAAGGCTTTGGCGAATGCCGATTTGAGTAAGGCCGGAGAACTGGGAATTGTGAGTGCTTATAATATTATCAAGAGATATTGTAAAGAAGAGTAAAAGGTAAAAACTTTTCACCTTTTACTCTTTGCCCTTCACAGGATTTTTTCCAGATCATGTAAAGAGGCAGAAATTTCACTGTCCGGAATAGTATAGTTTTCTAATTTCCCGGCGAAGTACTGTTCATAGGCATAGAGGTCGATCATCCCGTGTCCTGAAAGGTTGAATAATATGGTTTTGGCTTTGCCTTCTTCCCTGGCTTTTTTGGCTTCCCGGATGGCTTGTGCAATGGCATGTGTCGATTCGGGTGCCGGAATAATTCCTTCTGTACGGGCGAATAAAACTCCTGCTTCAAAAGTTTCCAGTTGCGGCATATCAGCTGCTTCAATCAGTTTGTCTTTCAGTAATTGGCTGACGATAGCCCCTGCTCCGTGATAGCGTAAGCCCCCTGCATGTATGTTTGCCGGTTCGAAATTATGTCCCAGGGTGTACATGGGAATCAGGGGAGTTAATCCTACGGTATCTCCGAAATCATATTGAAATTCGCCCCGGGTTAGTTTCGGACAGGACTGTGGCTCTACTGCAATGACGCGGATGTTTTTCCCCTCTGTCAGATTTTTGCGCAGGAATGGGAAACTGATTCCAGCAAAATTGGAACCTCCTCCGAAACAGCCGATGACGATGTCCGGCTCTTCGCCTGCCTTTTCCATTTGCCGGATGGCTTCTTCTCCGATTATCGTCTGGTGAAGCAGGACATGGTTCAGGACACTGCCGATGGAATAATTGGTCTCAGGGTCCAGGGCTGCCATTTCTACTGCTTCGGAAACTGCAATTCCCAGGCTTCCGGAGGATTGGGGATGTTCGCGTAGTATTTTTCTCCCGGCTTCGGTCAGTTCGCTGGGAGAAGGAATGACATCTGCCCCCCAGGTGTTCATCATCAGTTTCCGGTAAGGTTTCTGGTTATAGCTGACTTTGACCATGAAGACTTTCAGGTCAATGCCGAAATACCGGGCTGCAAAACTCAGCGCTGATCCCCATTGTCCGCCTCCTGTTTCTGTTGTCAGGCGTTTGATGCCTTGCTTATGGTTGTAGTAAGCCTGGGGAATGGCTGTATTGGGTTTATGTGAGCCCGCCATGCTGGTACTTTCATTTTTGAAGTAAATTTTGGCGGGGGTATCCAGTACTTTTTCCAGTCCGTAAGCTCTGACCAGGGGGGTCGGACGCCATATTTTGTATAGATCCTGAACTTCTTGCGGAATTTCTATGAAACGTTCCTGAGAAAATTCCTGATCTACGAGTTCTTTGGCAAAAATCGGATAGAAATCTTCTTTACAAGCCGGCTTTTTTGTTCCGGGATGGAGAGGAGGAAGCGGTTTATTGTGCATATCTGCGACAATGTTGTACCAGCTCGCCGGCATTTCCTTTTCAGTCAGTGTGATTTTTTTGGATTCTTTCATTGTGTTAGTGTTTAAATTAAAGAAAAACGCCTGATGTTTGTAATAAACATCAGGCGTTTTCATATTTTTTAATTAATAGAATCACATAACCTCATCGTTTATTACGAAGTTCAACCGGTGCCACCACCAATTCAGAGCTATGTGATTTTGTTTTATCATGTGTCTCTTTTTTCCAATGATCTGTGCAAAGATAAAAACTGATTTTATAAAAACAAATAAAAAACTCATTTTTCTTTATCAATCCGGTACCGGGCTAACAATTTTTCACATTGGGTAAACCGTTCTTCTATTTTGCCTAACTCCCGGTATGTGCTTCTGACTTCCTGTTCTTTTTTATGTAACTCTTCATCTTTATTTTTTAACAAGGCTTTCAAAGTATTTATCTCTTTGTCTTTTTCCAGACATTCTTCACAAAAGCCAAATTCATTGCGGTTGATTTGGCGTAAGGTTTGTTGGTCTATTAAAGGATTGCCAATATTACGGATCAGCCAGTTTGCATTTATTTCCGGAAAGAGGCGGATAATACCCAATAAATGCTTATCGGGTATGTGATCACGGCAATTGATCCAATTGCTTACTTGTTGGCGTGTTTTCAGACCAAGTCTGAGTCTTAGCTCTTCCTGAGAAATTTTCTTCTCATACAAGAACTGGCCAAGTCTTTGATTTATTGACATATCCATAGCAGGCGTAAAATAAAATTGTTTACTTGTAAAGAATTTACATTGCTTTTATTGGAATTTTATTTACATTTGTGTAAATCTTCGTTTATAAGTTACAATAAAAGTAGAAGATTACGTCAATTTGGATAGATAAATAGAAGGAATATGATTTCTTTATTGAAATAATTGTAACAAATTTGTTCTCGGAAGAGAAGAAAGCTTGGTGGGTTTAGCCGGGAGATTCTCCCGGCTATTTTTATTGTGCCAGTAATGTTTTTGCTAATTCCTGGATATTAATTCCTGAGAAATTTCCTGAGGTCATAATGAGAAGCACACTGTTGGTATAATCTTTTCCGGATAATGCGGAAAGAAGTTGCTGGTTGTCTGTAAATACTTCAACAGCCGGATTATCGAATCCTGTCTTTACATCCTGGACGGTGATTTCCGGAAGACATTTGTGTTTTACGACCTCCGGATTGAAAAACACGATTGCTTCGTCGGCCTGATTCATAGTATTTTTATACTGGGGCAGGAAGTCTGCATTCAGGCTACTGAAGGTATGCAGCTCCATACAGGCAATTAATTTACGGTCCGGATATTGCTGGCGGACTGCTTCAATGGTGGCCTTCAGTTTGGAAGGGGAATGGGCAAAATCAAGATAGACGGTTGTCCTGGCGTTTTCTGCGATTTTCTGAAGCCGCTTGGCTGCTCCCTTGTAAGTAGAGATACCTTTCAGAAAAGAAGCGTCATCAATTCCTAGTTCTTTACACGCCAGATAAGCGGCAGAAATGTTTTGCAAATTGTGTTCCCCGAAAATCCGGATG
>CAJMQA010000095.1 GCA_905215395.1 uncultured bacterium
ATGGCAGCAACATCACTGGGTACCCGGAGTTTAAAGTTTCCGTTTATGTCGGTACTTACTCCTATTGTAGTGCCTTTGACAATAACGGAGGCTCCGATCAGGGGTTCTTTATTTTTGTCCGTAACCTGTCCGCTGATTTCAATGAATGTTTTTTGTTGGTTCTGTGGCTGCTGGGTACGGATGACGATTGTTGTGCCTGTGATGGCATAGTCGAGCCCGCTTCCTTTCAAGGCTTGGGTAAGAATTTCGGGCACAGTCTTGTTGTCTGCATCCAGACTGATCCCCTTTATACTTTGTGCAGTCTTGGAATTGTAAAATAATTGATAGCCGCTTTTTTTCTGAATTTCTTTTAATACTTGTTCGAGATTGGCATCTTTAACGTGAATGCTCGTGTTTTGTGCCATGAGGTTCAGACTGTAGACAGAAATCAACAGCACCAGGCAGATTCCGGTCCAGATAGGTTTTGAAAATACCGTCCGTTTTTTTTCCTTTTTATTAAAGGGAGGATAGTTTTTTTTCATAAATTTGGTTTGATTTAATTATTATTGAATTTTGTGTGTAGAAGTGTTGCAAGCGCTTCTGCACACTTTTATTTTAAAGGTATAATTTCTATTTCGCGTTCATTTTTAATTTTAAAATCTATTTCATTCGTCAGTTTTAATATATTCAATGTATTTTCTAAGCTTTCATCCCTTTTTATTGTTCCGGAATATTGCTGATGGGGTGTCAGACCGGTACGTATTTTAAAATCGACATTATACCAGCGTCCCAGTTTTTTGGTGATGGAAGAGAGATTTTCATCTCTGAACAGAAAAAGACCATTTTTCCATGCAGTGATACTTTCCAGATCTGCATCTGAAACGGAGTAATAGCCGTTTTCAACATTATACTCCAGTTGTTTACCGGGTTGTAGCTTTGATAATAATTTTTGTCCGGAGAGGATGTTGACTCCTCCGTGAACAAGTGCTATCTGATGTTCTTTTTCCTCCGGATAGACTGAAATATTAAATGCAGTGCCAGTAACAACGACATCGAATTTGTCTGAATGTACCCGGAAGGGTCTGGATTTATCCGTAGCTACTTCAAAATAGGCTTCTCCGGTAAGACTGACTTCCCTTTCCGGACCGGAAAATACAACCGGGTATGATAACTCAGAACCTGCATTCAGCCATACTTTTGTGCCGTCGGATAATTGCAACTGATATTCTCCTCCGATCGGGGTAATCAGACGATGGCGTGGAATGGTCTGACCGGAAACCGGGCTATTGCGGTAAGACAGTTGCGCATCTTTTAAATCCGCTACGATATTTCCGTTACTGGTAATGGGTTCTTTTTCCTGACCCAATTCAACGGTTTGATTGTTTTCTAAAACAAGAATGGCTTTGGAGCTTCCGGGTAATATTGTGTTTTGAGCTACAACGGGGGAAACCGGTTGGTCTGAAGGTTGCTGAGCGGAAAAATTCCAGATCAGAAAACCTGTCAGCAGACAAGCTGCTGCCGGTATTCCGTAACTCAGATATCTGAATATCGTTTTTCTTTGTCTTTTTTGCCGGAACAGAGAAAATTCCGTTTCTCCATGTATCGATTTGTGGAATTCATGTCGTTCATTGACAAAATCTGTCCGGGTGATTTCTTCAAAAAGTTTCCGGTGCTGTTCATCTTGCTCCAACCATGCCTCTATCTCTGAAGCTTCATTTGCTTCGGGTTGGTTGGTCAGATGACGTCCCAGTGCTTCACCTGTCTGAATGTGTTTTTTTATGTCCTGATCCATGATTATTTTGCTGCTTGTATATAGGAAACAGTTTCATCAGGATTTGGAATGACAGTAAAATAAAAAAAATTAAGAAAAAATAGACAAAAGCAGTAAAGAGCGGAGATTGAACAGTTGTTTTCTGAGTACAGCATAGCTTCTGGCCTTATGGGTTTTCACCGTGTTTACAGAGATAGAGAGTTGTACAGCAATTTCTTCGTTTGATTTTCCATCCATTGCCAGTTGCAGTACTTTCTGTCCGGTTTCAGATAATTTTTCAATTTCCCGGTGAATGATGAAGGCAGTTTCTTCCCGGATAATATTATTCAGGAAATATTCCTGGCTTTCCAGCTGTTCTTTTTCCTGATGGTTGATGTATTTATCATGTGTTTTCCGGTGGGCAACCAGGTTGAGACAGCGGTTGCGAATACTCCGGTAGAAAAAAACTTTAATTTGGACCAGTTCATTGAAAGTGGATCGTCTCTTCAGATAATCCATGAAAATATCCTGTACAATATCCCGGGCGATTTCTTTATCCGGGATAAATTTTAGGGCAAAAGCCAGAAATAAAGAAATATAAGCTTTATAAAAGGCAGCGAAAGTCTGTTCATCTCCCGCTTTCAGTTTTTCCGGTGAAATGATCGCTTCCATATGCGGTTCAGTTATGGGGATGTTTTACTTCTCCTTCTATTTCCAGTTTGTCAGAGTCGATATCTTCTTCTTCATCATAAATTTGCAGCAAAGGTTCCCTGAATGTCTTGTTGGTTATACTGTGTTCCATAGTCAACAATAGAGACGGCAAAAGTATCAGGTTTGCCAGCATGGCTCCGAACAGAGTGATTGAAGTCAGTAAGCCCAGCGCAAATGTTCCTCCGAAACTGGAAAGACAGAAAATCCCGAATCCAAACAGCAGGATGATCGAGGTATAGATCATGCTCTGGCCTGTTTCTTTTAAAGCCAGGACGACAGAAGATCGGATGCTCCAGTTAGTAGCCTGCAACTCCTGCCTGTATTTGGCCAGGTAATGAATGGTGTTATCAACTGATATTCCGAAGGCAACACTGAATACCAGTATGGTCGAGGCCTTGATGGGTATTCCGACATAGCCCATGATGGCTGCGGTGATGATCTGCGGGATGACGTTGGGAACGAGGGCTATCAGTACCATACGTTTGCTCTTGAACATCCAGGCCATAAATCCGGCAATCAGAAGAACTGCCAAAGCCAGGGATGAAAACAGATTGGAGATCAGATATTGATTTCCTTTGAAGAAAATCACACTGGAACCAGTCACTTTTATTTGATCATCCGGGAATATCTCTTCAATTTTTTTGTAGAGGGAATCTTCTTTGGCTTCCATCTTTTTGGTACCGATGTCTTTTATACGGAAACTGAGCCGTACTTCCTGCATGTTTGAATCGACGAACGATTTGGCCATCTCATTCATGCCTCCGGTAGATTCCATAACATACTTCATGATGAAGTTTTTGGTCATGTTGCTGGGTAACTTGTAATAAGAAGCTTTTCCGTTGTAATAGGCCTGATTGGCAAATTTTGCAGCTTCGACAACCGATAAAGCTTTGGAAAGATCTCCGTCGGCTGATAGTTCCCTGTTCAGAAGATCCAGTTTTTCCAGATTCGATAATTTAAAAACCTGATTGGGTTTCCCGAAATCAATAGTGACTTCCAGGGGCATTAAACCATCAAAATTTTCTTCAAAAAAAGCCAGGTCTTGCCGGATAGGATCTGTTTCTTTCAAGTCATCGACCATATAGCCTGTGGTTTTCATCCGGGTTATGCCATAAATACCCGCAATGACTAAAACAGCTGTAATATAATATACCGTATGCCTCCGGTTTATGACCAGATAAATCAGTTTGTCGAGAAGATGATTGATAAAAGGATTATAGAGATGTTTGGTTTGTTTGGCATCGGGAACCGGCAAATAACTGAAAACAGTTGGGATGAGAATCAGACAGATCAGGAAAACTGTTGTGATGCTGAGAAATGCAATCAGACCGAATTCCACCAGAATCTGACTGGAAGTAATGATGAAGGTTGCAAAGCCTGCAGCTGTTGTCAGGTTGGACAAGAGGGAGGCATTCCCGACTTTTTGTACCATGCGTTGCAGGGCCTTGATCTTATTGCCGTGTTTGACGTATTCGGCATGGTATTTATTCACCATATAAACACAGTTGGGGATACCTATGACAATCAGCAAAGGGGGCAGCATGGCAGTTAAAAGGGTGATTTTGGTCTCCAGTAAGGCCATAAATCCCATGGACCAGATTACACTGATTCCGATAATGGCAACGCAAAAACCGACAATCCGGAAAGAACGGAAAAACAGATATAGAATAATAGCCGTGATCAGAAGGGATAAGGCAATAAACATGTACATTTCCCCCTTGATGTTTTCGGCATTGATGACCCGGATGTAGGGCATTCCGGAATAATGCATTTTCAGATTGTATTTCCCTGTAAAGTCCTCTGTGATTTTCAATACGTCCTGAACCAATTGTACCCGGGCCGGGGAATTCATGACTTCAGCAGAGACTGTAATCATCATGGTATAGATGTTCTTGGCCTTATTGATCAGCATTCCATCGTAAAAGGGTAGATTTTCTGCAATATAAGCCAGACTGTCGAGTTCTTCTTTGGTCTTGATTTTTTTCGGGAAGATGGGTAATACCTCAAATTTTTTCAAGTCCGTGTTTTTGTGGAGGTTGAAAGTATGGGTGATAGACATCAGGGCATTCACCCCTTTCAGGGCTTTGATATCGTCACCCATTTTAAGCCAGTCGTTGATTTTATCCAATTCATAAAAATTAGAATCCTGAATGGCGAAGACCATAACATTCCCTTCCTGTCCAAAGGTTTCTCTGAACCGGCTGTAATCGAGGTAGGCACTATCGGTTTTGGGAAGTAAATCAGCATTTTCGTAGGACATCTGGATATTCCTCATCTGAAATCCCATGAAAATAGTACATAATAAAACTCCGACAATAAATGCAATCCGGTTACGAAGAATGATCCCTGCAATCTTAGTCCACATATTTTTGCTTCAAAATGAAATCGATTAATTTGCCAAATTTAACAAGAATATATTAATGCCCCTGTATTTTAGGATTGTTTTTGTGCCTTTTTATATCTCTTATCGTTTTTTTTGAAAAATTGTCCTCCATGGCTTTTGTCATATCTATTCCTGTTTGGTTGGCCAGGCAAATCAATACCCATAAAACATCAGCCATCTCATCGGCCAGGTTATCTTTTTCGCCTTCCTTAAAAGATTGTTCTCCATATTTCCGTGCTATGACCCTGGCCAGTTCTCCCACTTCTTCTGTGAGAATGGCCATATTGGTCAGTTCACTGAAATACCTGACTCCATATTCTTTGATCCATTGATCTACCTTTTCCTGAAGCTCTTTAATCTCCATAATTATATTTTTATAGTCGGTTCTTAGAATCAATGAGGATAGTTACAGGTCCGTTGTTGATCAGCTCAACTTTCATATCGGCTCCGAAAACTCCGGTTTTGATCTCTTTTTGTAATTCGGTGCCCAATGTCCGGACAAATTTTTCATAAAGCGGTACGGATATTTCCGGTTTGGCGGCATCAATATAAGAGGGACGGTTCCCTTTTTTGGTACGAGCCATCAGTGTAAACTGACTGACAGCCAGAATTTCCTCTCCGTTTTCTTTGATACAACGGTTCATCACCCCGTTTTCATCGTCAAATATCCGGAGATTACATATTTTGCCGGCCAGCCACTCTATATCTTCTTCGGAATCGTCGGCCTGTATTCCGACTAAAATCATCATTCCTTCATTTATGGCTGAGTGCAGTTTCCCGTCAATACTGACACTTGCCTGCAGTACTCTTTGTATAACAACTTTCATGATGTTTTGTGATTTGGATTGGCAAAGGTAAAAATAAATTTGTCAAATGCCGATTGATATTTCATTGTGTTTCTCCGGAGGTATGGATCAATATTTCCGGTCTGTTTGAATTTTTCAATTAATTTTGTTACTTTTGCGACGCAGTTGGCTGAGTAGTTCAATGGATAGAACGGAAGTTTCCTAAACTTTAGATTCGGGTTCGATTCCCGGCTCGGCTACAGGTGGGACAAAGGAGAATATACTTTGTCCCGTTTTTGTATTTTTTGCGAGGGCTTTCAGCGCTCCGGACTATCTCCGCAATCGTTATGATATCCGTTTGGAGATGCCTATTGTGAAACCGGCCGGTGATTGTTTGTACAAGCGGCAAAATTCGGTGGTTCTTTTTGGGAATGTCATAGATAGGAAAAATCGTTAAAAAACAGTTGGTTGGTTTAATAGAAAGCATGGAATCCTGCTGTTCGGTTTTATATATTCTATATAAAAATATATATTTGGTACAAAAATTTCAAATAATTATATTTGTAGCCGAGATAGAAGAAATAAATCTAAAAAAAATAGTGAGTTTCGCTTTAAAATTAACGGTCGATTATTTTGTTTTAATTTTTGCTTTTCTCCTTATTTTCTATCTCTTCTGTTTTGTCCGGAAAAGGGAAAAATTGATGATCTATAATAAATAATAATAATGGAATTCCATCAGGAGGAAGGATTTGTTTATTCCATTTATTATCAGATGTTTTTTTCTTATCCATTTATTATTTTCATAATTTATTTTTCATTTTCACTTTACTTACTTCACTCGAAATAAAGTTTCTGATTATTGTCTGTTATCATCTGTCAATTGTTAATTCTATTTTGATGAATTTTCACCAAAATAATCGACCGTTTTTAATTGTTTTTTAAGAATGTTTAATAAGGTCTCAATATAATTTAAGGTAGATGAGAAAATTATTATTGTTGTTGTGGATAAGTGTATCCGTTTGTGAATCAGTATATTCTCAACAGGCCGCCGATATTACGCGGGTATATTATCGGTTAGGCTACCGTACACTGGACACACTTTACCGTGACAATTACAGTGCGTTGCAGCGGTTGGTGTGTTTGATCGGTAATTCCTGGCAGCTTGGGGAGATCGATAGTTTAGAAGTGTGGTCGTATGCATCTCCGGATGGTAGTATTGTGATGAACAGGCGTTTGGCACGATTGCGCACTGATTCGTTGGTAGTTTATTTGATGCGTCGTACAGGTTTGCCAGAGACTATGATCAAGAAACGTCCTGATAGTATCGGTTGGGGTTTTTTGCGGGAAATGGTGGCACAATCGGATATGCGCTATCGCGAGGAAGTGCTGGAGGTGATTGATCGTACTCCTGAAGATATTTATAACGAAAATGGCAAAATGGCCGATGGTGTGAAAAAGCGATTGATAAGTTTGCGGGGTGGGTCCCGGACACCCCGTCGATTATGCACAAAGTGGTTCACGGGATGCTACTCATAATTATGAAAATGGCGGAGGCCGGGCACTGCGTCGGGAGTCACTTCGTATTCGTGCCTTTTATAAGAACAACCCATAATAGCGGATAGTTTATAACTTATACAGGCCCGGCATTTCTATGGCCGGGCTTTTCATTGGGTTAACTGATGTCTGTTATAAACTGCAACTATTGCATCCTCTGTAATCTTTGGTGGGTTTGCTGTGATATTCCGGGTGACGTTGCAGCCAGACTACAGCATAAGAACAGGTAGCGACGACAGCCAGATGTTGGGAGAGGGCGTAATCGTATGCCGATTTGACAAGTTGGGCAGCAATACCACGTCCTTCGATTGCGGGAGGTACGATGGTGTGACGGATGTCCAGTTCGCCATCGTGAATCGAATAGCTTACATAAGCGGTATAACCGTCGACGCTGGTTTGAAAGAGGTGGTCTTCAGGACGATGTATAATTTCCATGGCTCAATTGTTTTTACGAAGATAGAAAATATTTTTTAATTGCGGTAGATTCGGTATATTTGTCAAAACGATAAGTGACCGATCTGAAAGAAGAGAGTATAATCATATACGATAAATAATCAAAATTAAATTTGTATGGAGAATTTTATTTTTCAGAATCCGACGAAATTAATTTTCGGAAAGGGGATGATTGCCCGGATAGCCAAAGAGATTCCGGCCGGGAAACGGGTCATGGTGACTTTTGGCGGCGGGAGTGTAAAAAAGAACGGGGTATACGATCAGGTGAAGGAAGCTTTGAGGGGCTTCGAAATGACTGAGTTTTGGGGAATTGAGGCTAATCCGAAGATAGAAACTTTACGGAAAGCTATTCAACAGGGGAAAGAGAATGAAGTGGATTTTCTGTTGGCAGTTGGGGGAGGTTCCGTATTGGACGGAACAAAATTGATTGCTGCAGGCTTGTTGTATGAAGGGGATCCTTGGGATCTGGTGTTGAAAGGGAGCGCCAGTGATGCTGTTCCTATGGGAACGGTATTGACTTTACCGGCTACCGGTTCGGAAATGAACAGCGGGGCTGTGATTTCGTGCTCTGAAACAGCTGAAAAATATCCGTTTTATTCCAGATATCCGGTATTTTCTGTATTGGACCCGACAGTAACTTTCACTTTACCACCTTATCAGGTGGCTTGTGGGATTGCGGATACTTTTGTACATGTGATGGAGCAGTATATGACTACTCCCGGTCAATCCCGTTTGATGGACAGGTGGGCAGAAGGTATTTTGCATAGCCTGATAGAGATTGCGCCGAAGATTCTGAAGAAGCAGGATGATTATAATCTGATGGCTGATTTTATGCTTTGTGCAACTATGGGATTGAATGGTTTTATTGCTTTGGGGGTACGTCAGGATTGGGCAACTCATATGATCGGGCATGAGTTGACAGCTTTACATGGGCTGACTCATGGGGCTACCCTGGCTATTGTGATGCCGGGATTATGGCGGACATTGCTACCCAAAAAACAGGCAAAACTGGTACAATATGGTGAACGTATCTGGGGAATAACAGAAGGGAGTGAGACTGAACGGGCGAAAAAAGCGATTGAGAAAACGGAATCATTTTTCCGCAGTTTAGGATTACCTACCCGTTTAGGGGATGCCCGGATTGGGGAAGAGACTATTCAGGAAATTGAACGTCGTTTCAATGAACGGAAAGTTGCTTTTGGAGAGGATCAGGATGTAACTGGAACAGTGGCCCGGAAAATTCTGGAAAACTGTAAATAGTCCAGTTTCGTTCAAACAGTTTTAAGGTTGCACCGGATTTTTCCGGTGCAACCTTTTTTTATTGAAAATAATCCGGAGGGATGGGGGTTTTTGATTTTGGATTGTCTTAGTATCAGAATGTGGAAAATGTTAGACGTTGGTGTAATATAAAAATGAATAGAGATGAGGAAGAATATTTTATTTGTGATGATTGTGGGAGGGATAGTCATGGGAGCCTGTCAGAAAGAAACTGCTGATCCGAAGTTTGCTGCATTGCAGTCTGCCTGGAAAGTTTTCGGATATGTTGAAGATGATCTGGAACAGATAGTAGAATTGTTCGAAAACTCTCTGCGTCTGGATCAGAATCTCTCGGCAGGGGATTCATTGTGCAGGTACACCCGTATACAGGATTGGTGGGGAGTCATGGACGGAAACGGATGTCGTTTTAAAGTTTTACGGGATGATAAGTCATTAGATACTCTTGGGGCTGTTTGGATAGCAAGAACAAAGTATTATTCCAATGATAGTATCCGGGTTGAATGTACAGGGCGGAATCAGTGGGTTCTGACTGGCTTTTGCAAAGGACATGAGAAATGGCGAACAGAGGCTTTTCTGAAGATTACCTGTGTAGATGATAAAGCTTTGCGGGGGGATTGGGACTCTGTTGTATTTTTGATAGAGGGGACTGGAGTCTTACATCTGACAGAAATGTATCCGTCCAGAAATATGGAGATTACTTTCTCTATACCGGAACCTTTGCTTCGGAGAAATTGTGTTTTATATTCTCCCTATGCCTTTACGGAAGGAAAAATGAATATACATATAGAGGATATGAATAATAAACGTAAAGAGAATGCAGTTATAGAAATAGAAGAATTACCTTTGAATGAACGCATGGTCAGAGTAATCAGCCGGGGGATAACTAAAGTGCATTCATATAAATGATTTAAGTTTTATTTTTGTATTTTAATAGACTAATCCGGCCTGTTATTTGACAATAGGCCGGATTAGTCTTTTTGATCCTTTAAAAATTCCCCTCTTTCTGCTGATTTTACAGCTTCTTTTGTTAATTTAGCAGCTTTCAAAATCAAAAACAGGTAAGCGATGTATTCAATAGACGAACTCAGAGATATTATAAAAATAGAGTTGGAAAAGCAGGAATATGTGGAGGAGCCGTATTCCTTGTTTGAACCGATCAAGTATATCATGGAAGACGGTGGGAAGCGTTTACGTCCGGTATTGGCCCTGATGTCTTATAATCTCTACCGGGATGATATAGAGAAGGCTTTGAAATCTGCCATTGGAATTGAAATTTTTCACAATTACACTTTGTTACATGACGATGTTATGGATGATGCGGAACTGAGGCGGGGAAGGTTGACAGTTCATAAGAAATGGAATAGCAATGTGGCCATTTTAAGTGGAGATGCTGCTGCTATTACAGCTTACAAATATATTGAGAGTTGTGAAGATCCTTATCTGCGCAGAGTGATCGATGGTTTCAACCAAGTGGCAATGGATGTCTGTAAAGGACAGCAATATGATATGGAATTTGAAACGCGGGATGATGTGACCGAAGATGAATACATTCAAATGATCTATCTGAAGACTTCGGTATTGATTGCCGGTAGTATGAGGCACGGGGCTTTGATTGCCGGAGCTCCGGAACACGAATATAAGGCTTTATATGATTTCGGAGGATTCCTGGGACTTGCATTTCAGCTGCAGGATGACTATCTGGATGTGTATGGGGATGTAGAAGAGTTCGGGAAAAAGATCGGTGGGGATATTTTATGTAATAAAAAGACTTATCTTTTGATCAAAGCTTTTGAACTTGCCGGAAAAGAAGACAAAGTACTATTGAAGGAATGGATGACGAAGGCAAGATTTAATCCTGAAGAAAAGATAAAGGAGGTCACTGAGATTTATAACAGGGCTGGTATCAAAGAGGTGGTATTGGCAAAAATTGATACTTATCTGGAAAAAAGCCGGGTTGCATTGCAAAAAATAGAAGTACCCGAAGAGAGAAAGGTTTGTTTCTATGAAATGATGGACTATATCGGAGGACGGAAAAAATAATTTTGAAGATGGAGGAGGTTGCAAAACAAAGGTTATTGGGCGAACGGTATTTGACAATGG
>CAJMQA010000096.1 GCA_905215395.1 uncultured bacterium
GGCTCCGGAGCTGGAAATCACATCCCCCTGGTACCGGACTCCTTTTTTTGTGTTTGCTGCGGGCGTGCTTATCCTGATCCTCCTGCTCCAGAAATACAGAAATGCCGGATTGCTTAACACTGTATCGGTGGTGTTTTTTCTTTTTTCCGGTATACTGGGTTGTCTGATTGTCTTTTTAGGAGGTTTTACCGCCCATCCCATCACCGCTCCGAACTGGAATATTTTGTGGGCTAATCCGCTGAATCTGTTTGTGCTGCCTTTTATTTTCAGAAGCAATATGCCCGGTATTATCAGAGGTTATTTAAAAATATACATCGCCCTGCTGACCATTGCGATTCCGGTGTGGGCCATAGCCCAACCGGCTGTACCAATGGCTTCCGTATCCCTGATTGTATTTATGATTTACCTGTGTTTCCGGCTCCGGAATAAAAAGTGATAAAAATTCTGCAATTTTATTGCGGTTTTACAGAATTGTCCTATATTTGCACACGCAAAACAAACGATGGTGGCATAGCTCAGTCGGTAGAGCAAAGGACTGAAAATCCTTGTGTCCCTGGTTCGATTCCAGGTGCTACCACCTCCAAAAGCAGTTACGGAAGTAGCTGCTTTTTTCTTTTCATTCCCGATCATTTAAAATAGGAAAAAGTAGGATTAATTTGTCCGGTTTTGGAGATAAAGCTATCGGACCGTTCGCTTCGTGACGGTCGTGTAAGCTTTTCTGTCACTATCAGGAGGAACTCGGGCTGTTGCCCTCAGACATCCTCCTGATGGCCGTTCAGAAAAACTAACACAGACACTCGTCCTCAGCGTTTTATGGTCCTCTCAGCTTTATCCCCGAAACCTCCCGTAGTGTAACATTGCAGGAGGATCTGAGTCTGACAGTGGAGGAGTTTATTGCCTGAAGAACATGGTGGTAGTCTGCGTATTTTGTCAGCCTGCCGGAACGCCCGGCCGACGTCCTGTGGGAAAGCCCTTGTGTGAGAGTATAGGAGGTCAGTGAAAGGCGGGCATACAAAACCGTAGACGGGAACCCGTTCGGAAGGCAATAAACTCCGGAACGTTTTAGACTCACTAAAAAATCCTACTTTACTACATTGATTTCCCCGAAAAGGAATACTTCAAAATCCGGATTCCCTGTAATATATTCAGAGATTTTTTCTATATTTATACCATAAAATAAACTTCCATGAACATGAGCAGGTATGTCACTAATGAGGAAGAGAATGAGTGTCTGCCTAATTTACAGGGACTGACACGAAGGGATGAAATTGCGGAAGCTGAATTTGAAGGTTTTCTGATGACAGAAATCCTTCTGACGGAACAACTGACCGCTGCTACCCGTTTCACCTGCCGCTATATCTGTGATATCCATAAACTGGCATTGGGAGAACTATATGCGTTCGCCGGCAAGTACCGGACCGTAAATATGTCCAAAGGCGGCTTTTTATTTCCTTCTGCCCAGTATATTCCGGAAAGTATGCAAACCTTTGAAACCGAAATCCTGCACAAACTCCCTACCCATTATACCGACCGGCACAAACTGATCAAAGATGTTGCCCGCGTACACGGAGAACTTCTTTTTATCCACCCTTTCCGGGAAGGCAACGGACGTACGGCACGTATACTGGCCAACCTCATGGTCCGTAAAGAAGGATACAAGGGATTACGTTTTGAACAAATCAACTTCCGGGATTATATTATTGCAGTGCAGTACTCCGGCGAGAAAAATTACTCACTGATGGAAAGAATTATCGGATCTATTTTTTAAGCTTTTCGTTCACACGTGCATAAATAGCTTCCACTCTGGCCTGAGGTATCATAATACCCTCCATTTTAAATGAGGCTATCATAGAATTAAGAATCATTTTACGCTCTGTGGACGCTACAGCTGTAGTAAGGACTGTATTTTTTTCTGCTTTCTTCATGTTACAAATATACAAATTTTTCCCTGAAAATAACAGGAAAAATGCTATTTTTTAGCAAAAAATCAGTTAACTGAAATTGGAAATTCCTGGAAAAGTTCTTTCAATATCTTCAAATGCAATTCCTTTTTGTATGGAATAGTCCATACCAAATCGCTTTTTTCACACACGACTGAACTCAAGACTTCCGATAACAGCTGACTGTTCTTTTTTTGTTTCGTTTTTTTCATTGTATGCCCACACCAAAGATAAAGAGTGACCGATAGTTTGCCCTCTATAGACGGAGTCGGCAAATTCCTGAAACAAAAGACAAACTTATCGGTCACATATCTTCCATGTGACATACAGCTTATCTTCCTTGTTTCCCAAAAGTTTTGCCGACTTTACTATAGAAAAAGAATAAACTTTACATCATTTTTAATAATGATACAACACTTTGTATCACGGCAAATATAATAACTATTTTTTCATAAAAAAATAGTATAAACAAATAATGAGTGTTTTTCCTGAAATTTTAATTTTTAATATAGAAATAATAAGTTTTGTTCAATATAAATCTATTTATATCCAAAATTAAATTCTTTTATAAAACACTCTATACCTTTCTGTTTCAGTATATCTGCAGCTTTGACCGCTTCTTCCCGGGTATCGTAAACACCTGTACAATAACGTACAGTTCCCTCTTCCAGTTTTTCAGTAAATACTACCCGGAATTGATTAATGACAGCCGGAACATTCCTGAACACTCCCAATTGCAAGGTAAAAAAGTTTCCCTGGACAGCTTTCAGAGCCTTCAATTGAGTTTGTCCGAAATTCTTCACCCCCTCTTCTGCTGCAACTGTCCTCTGATTCGGATTGTGCAAAGAATTCGGTCCCGGTTTATAGTTTGTCCGCAGTACCTTAAACTCGATACGCCGGTTCAATTGCATAGCCATCTCTTTCGCCTCTCCCCGCAGACGGCTCACAAATCTTTCGTTTAATATATCTCCGGTTTTCAGGAAAGAATATTCCCGGGCATCCTTTTCATTGATCCGGCGTGGCTGTGTTTCCCCATATCCCTTTGCTTCCAGCCTGTCCCAATACACCCCCTGTTCTATCAGATAGTCCACCACTGCCTGCGCCCTGTTTTCTGACAGGACCATATTGGCCTGATCATTTCCTACCATATCGGTATGAGCAGATAATTCTATGGTGATGCCGGGATTATCTTTTAAAATTTCCAGCAGTACTTTCAGGTTTTCCATCGCATCGGGACGAAGATCCCATTTGGCCACATCAAAATAGATGTCCGGAATGACAATGGGTTTCTCTATGGGCTGCATATCAATCTGCAATTCATAAAGCCGGTCGGCCTTTTCCCGGTAGGTGGAAATAATCCCTTTTCCCTTCAGATAGCGTCCGTGTTCCGTCACAAATACATATTCCTTATCTTTGGTTATTTCCATACCCGCTATTCCCGCAGAATCTGTTTCCAGATAACTGATATTCCCATCATCGGCAGTGACAGTCACATTTGCCCTGACAACCGGCATTTCTGTAATGGCATTCCGGGCCAGCATTTTTACATGCAATTGCTGGGGCAGGAAACGGAAACCGAAAATATTATCACTGCGTCCCATCCTTCCGGAAGTTAACAATCCCTCTTCCGTTCCGGGTTTAAATACAATCCCGAAATCATCGGCGAACGAATTCAAAGGTGCCGGTAAATGAACCAACTTTGGATTCCCTTCCGATTCATCTACCTTATATAGATCCAGTCCTCCGAATCCATAATGTCCGTCAGAGGCAAAATAGAGTTCCCCGTTATCCCGGATAGAGGGAAACATTTCATTACCGGAAGTATTAATCAATTCCCCGGCATTTACAGGAGCTCCCCACTTTCCATCCCGCAGTTCCACATACCAAATATCCTTTCCGCCGAAACCTCCGTCCAACTGGTCGGATACAAAATACAGCCTCTGTCCATCGGGTGTCAGGGCCGGATGCCCGATGGAAACCGAATCTCCGCATATTCCGGCTAATTTTACAGCTGTCCAGGCCTCCTGTTCCGTCCCGGACTCATCCTCCCCGTTTTTTCTTGTTGCCACATAAATACGCGTTCCGGCAGGCTTTCCGTCTATCAGCCGGGAAGAAGTAAAATATAAATGGCCTTCCGGACTAAAACACATCGCCCCCTCATTCCTGGAAGACCACAGCGAATCCCGGAAAGCCACGGGCTGCAACCAACAGGGGTCCGGAAACCGTTTCACCCTGACTTTACCACTTTTATCGGTGCTCCTGATCTCCTGGACAAAAACCGATTTAAAGATGTGGCTATATCCGTCGCCCGTAACCGGATCAACTCTGTTTCTGCGTTTTTTTACATCTACAGCACGGGTTGAAGCAAAGTATACCGTACAAGTATCTTCCGGCATATATACCGGAGCGAAATCACAATACCGGGAATTAAATTCCTTCCGCAAGCCAACCTGGTAACGTCCCTCTTCCTGAATGTCCCGGTTCACTTGCTCCAGATAATAGAGTCCGTCTTTCCCTTTTCCATCTCCGGACAACTCTTCGTATTTCCGGTAATATTCAACGGCAATTTCAGGTTCGTCATTCAAGGCGCTCACACGGGCTATTTTCAAGCATATTTCCGGCCACTCCGGATTTGCCCGTTCAGCACGGCGGAACCAGTTATAAGCCTCCCTGGGGCGGTCCACCAACAATAAAGACTGCCCGGCCTTTAAAGCCGCATTGGCCTGAATAGTTTTAGCCCTGGTTTTATTATAAGCCCTGTCATATTTAGAGGAAGCTTTATAAAATCTCCCCGTTTCACCAATAACGTCACCTCTCCTCATGTAATACTGTGACGAACAACCCACCATAAATAAAATGACGGTCCAAAGAATGATCCAAAATTTCATACCCGGAATATTTACACACACACAAACTAAATCATAAAGGTACTATAAGGCAGCGATCAACAAATCAATATCCCTGGCAATCAGGCCGAATTTATCTGCGATCACATTTTTTGTCAGTATCCCGTGATAAATATAAACACCCTCCCTTAATCCCATATCAAAACGGACAGCACTGGTAAAACCTCCCTGACGGGCAATATCCTGTAAAAGAGGTAAAAAAACATTGCTGTAAGCGATAGAGGCAGTTCTTGCCACCCGCGACAATACATTGGGCACACAGTAATGGATGACCCCTTCATAAGTATAAACCGGTTTTTCATGGGTTGTAGGTCCGGCAGTCTCTATACATCCCCCGTGATCCACGGACATATCCACAATCACCGATCCTTTTTTCATCATCCTGACCTGTTCTTCCGTCACCACCGTATCGCCCGGATCACCAAAACAACGCATGGCGCCGATCAGCACATCGGCAGAAGTCAAAGCCCTGTCGAGCACAGGTTTGTGAAATACGGAGGTAAACACCCTTTGCCCCAAAACCTCGTTCAGATGCCTCAGCCGGGCCACAGAGTGGTCAAAAACTTTTACAGTGGCTCCTAATCCTAAAGCCGTACGGGCAGCAAATTCGCCCAGGGTACCGGCACCCAGGATGACTATCTCAGCCGGAGTAATACCACTTATCCCTCCTAGTATAATCCCTTTGCCTCCCCGGGAATTATTCAGGTATTCGCTGGCAATCATAATAGCAGTATTTCCGGCAATTTCACTCATAATCCGGACAACCGGAAAAAATCCGTCCGCATCTTTCAGCATATCGAACCCGACAGCAGTGATTTTTTTCTGCATCATTTCCGTAATGGCCTCTTTCCTCATATCGCAGAGTTTCAGAGGCGAAAGAATGACCTGTCCGCTGTGCATATAAGCCGTATCAGCAACAGATACGGAAGTAGCCTTTAAAATCATATCTGTCTTATACACCTCTTCTGCAGTATCCACAACCAGAGCACCGGCATCTGCATATTCAGTATCACAATAATGTGCATTGTTACCGGCTCCCCGCTGAACAATGACTTCATGTCCCATAGCAACCAAAGTATGAACCGACTCAGGAGTCAGACAGATTCTGTTTTCACCTTTATCCAGCTCATTCGGGATTCCCAATACCACTCTTTTCTGCCGCCTGTCTGCAAAAACCTCTTTTTCCTGGTACAAAAACCATGGTTTATTTATAGTTCCCGACATCTTGCCACTATTGTCCATAATTGAAAAGTTTAAATCACATCCTCTGACCGGACTTCCAGTTCCCGGCTGCCATCTGTATTTTCTGAAAAATAACAATTTACAACACTCTCCGGAAGCAATTCCTCAATTTTTTCCGGCCATTCTATAAAACAACGGTTGCCGCTGTAAAAATATTCCTCATATCCGAAATCCAATGCCTCTGAAATACTTTTTACGCGGTAAAAATCAAAATGATATACAGATTCCCCTTTTTTTGTCAGATATTCATTCACAATGGCAAAAGTCGGCGAACTGACATCATCCACAACTCCCACGGTAGCAGCTATCGCTTTTACGAAAGTTGTCTTTCCCACTCCCATCGGACCATACAAAGCAAAAATAGTCTTATCACCCACAAAGTCCAGAAACTTGGCTGCAACCCCGTTGATTTCATCCAGATTACTAATTGTCCATTTCATACATATGTACATTAAAACCAACTGATAAATTTAATATCTTAATTTTAAAAATTTTCAGTTTAAATAATATTTCTTGAAGAATTCCAGATAGGCTTCCGGATTTTTCTTTTCATTCAGTGTTTGCCAGTTTACCTCTGTTGTAATAAAATTAGTGTAATCTGTATTTCTCAATGCTTTAAATAATTTCCGGTTTTTCATCGCTGTATCGAAATAACGCATACCTTCCTCTTTATCCCTGAAACCGGATACCAGCATACAGTCGTGCTCTTCATTAAATTTCACATTATTTAAAGTCAGACCAGCAAAATTAAATTCCTCGAATACTGCCTTCAATTTATAAGGATCTACAGTATTGGAATAAAACAAAACAAATTTATGAGGTACATTTTTATTGTATACATAATCCCCGTCTTCCACTCCTGCGGCTCCGGCATTTTTCAGATAATTATCATTGAAAAATTTCACATATTCATTTAATGCGGTATTTTCCTGCAAAGCTTTCAGATTATTTTCTGTGGCCAGAAAAATTTCATAATCCGTACCTGCCAACATATCAAATACCCCTTTATTTTTCATGACAGCATTCATATAATCCAGTGCAGGCATTTTGCTCCCTACCCGCTTTACCACAATAAATTCCAGTTTGTTGTCATACTCCTCCTTGTTCATCGCAAATGCCGGATCCACCTGATGCAAAGCCTCTGCTACCCTTTTCGTATTGATTTCCCGGAAAGGGACAGCCAGTACAAAATCGTGATTATCCTGCTCTTCGTATTTAAACATATGGGCGGCAGTTCCCCATTTCCCGGACAAAACCTCCGCTTCATTCCTGTCCCTAAAATAGTTTTCAGCAAAAAAATCAATATATTGATCCATATTTTTCAACCGCTTCAATATAGTCAGATTCTCATCACCAATGATAAACATCCGGTAACTCTGCCCGCCAATAATTTTCAACAAATACTTATCGGTAGCCATCCGCCTTAAATAATCGGCAGCTTCATTAGCATCATCAAAACCAGTGATTTTCAATGCCTTATTTTTATACCACAACTCCTCTTCAGCCGTTTCATACTTCTTCCCTTCTGCCGCTTCAGCCGCGTTGATAAATGTCAGACGGGCTTTAAAACGGGTTGTTTGCAGCAGCGTAAACTCTTCAGGCATCATAATAACAACCGACTGTATCTGTTCATTTACCGGTTTATAAGTATCTTTTTCCTTCCGGGTAATACCTGAGGTAACCTCTTCATCGAATCTCCAATTCCGTACGGCCTGAAGAGTACGTACCTCACTCATTTCGCGTTCTGTATAAAGAGCCGGTTTTTCTCCCACAGATAAAGAAGCCAGAATGGTATGCACAACCTCCTGCATTTCCTTATTTACACCGGAAGATGCCACCTGTTCCAAAGCCTCCCTGGCTTCCGGTACCGGATGGGTATTCACTATACACATCGCCCTGAGAAAAAGGACATGCCCTTTCAACCTGCTATCCGGATAACGACTTAATATTTCGTTACAAATTCTTTCTGCTTCGGGATAGTATACCTGCTGATAATATTGATATGCCCGGGCGTACATCTGCTCCACCGTCCTGGTAATGTCCTCCACTTTCGCAAAATGTGCCGGATCGGCAATACCTTTAGCAAAATCACTGTCCGGGAAACGGGAGATCAATTCATTTCTATACAGAGCCTGTTGTTCCGGTTTCCCGGCTTTCTCTGCTGCCATACAGGCCAGATAATAAACCATAGGCAGGTTATTATTCTCCTTAAACCGCCGGATATATGCATCGAAACATTCCATAGCCCTGGATGGATCATCAAAACGATACATATACAACTCCCCTGCCCGGTAATATGCATTTTCCAGTTTTTTCCCGGAAGCTTCCCGGGCCTCCCGGGTCAGCGGCAAATCCTGTAAATAGTAGTCCCGGCTCTTCATATCCTTAACCTCCGGTTCCCGTCCGTCTTCTTCTGCCAAAGCTTCGGGCTGTCCGCTGAAATCGACCATCGTTTTATTCTGCCTTCTCCAATTGTCTTCCAGCTTCCGGCGTCCCCATTTCCGCTTAAAATCATTTTTACCCAATGCTATCGTCACCGGATTGTAAAAATACCAGTCTCCGTTATTATCCTGTGAAAAAGCATTTCCACGGCTGAGCATATTGTTACGGTCGTAAAAATTACGCTCGGTACGTTCACGTTCTTCCTGTTCCCGGGCTTCCTTTTCCTGAACTTTTATCTGTTGTATTTTTTCGTCTATCAGCTGATTCCGCTCGGATTCCGGCAAAGCCGCCAACCGTTGCAGACTATCCTGAATCTGAATCGTCCTCAAGTTGGATACAAGTTCCGTAAGATCAGTCAACACCGATTTCAGTTTTTCATAATCTTCATACCGGGAATCCATCACAAACAGACAGGAGTCATAGCACCCCTGAGCCTGCACATAATCCCGTTCTTTGAAATAGTAGTCCCCCAGTTTGCAATAAGAAAGTGCCTGCTGATTTTCATTGTCTACAGAAGTACGTACTGATTTCCAGTACAACTCCACCGCTTTTTTTTCGTTTCCTCTTTTTTCTTCAATATTGGCCAGGGCATAATAGATACGATCCCGGTATTCATCGTTTCTGCTATCCCCCAGCATTTTATTCAGTTTTTTCTCTACAGCTCCGTCCCCCTGCTGATAAGCCAGCGCCATATTGATCTTGGCATTAAATACCATCTCATAATTGAAATTAAAGCGGACCACTTTATTCAAAGCTTCCATAGCCTGTACATCCTGTCCCATTTTCAGATAAAGTTGGGATAGCAAAAAATTATAGCGTGGCTTACGTTTCATATTTTTGCACTCATCGGCCAATTTCCCGGCCTCAGGAAGCGCCTGTGCATACATCCCCTGCCGGATGTAAAAATCGGTACGTGCAGCAGCCACCATTTCCCGTTGTCCGCGGCTCAATCCGGCAGACTGCAACATATTCATATATGTGGCCGCTTCGTCATAGCGCCCCATTTCCGTCAGACTGCGGAACAACCAAATATTCACTTCTGTCATCAGCTTTTCATCTTCCGGGTATTGCCTCTGTATAAAACGGAAGGTATTGTTAGCCATCGTATATTTCTTTTTAAAGAAATAGGCTTTCCCTAACAAAAGATAACACTTATCCAGCTGATTATTAAATTCTTTCTTCTTCCGAAAAGTCTGATAGTTTTTGGAGTCTTTATTTTTTCTCCTCCTGGGTTTCACGGTAATAGAGTGCTTGTCGATGGCTTTTGCCGCTTTCTCTATGGCATAATCCATATCGGACGAACAGATATTCCGGGTTTGTTCATTATTAGATATAAAAACAGGCAATAGGTTGGTATAATCCTCCCTATGCCTGTTTTCCATATTTTTCTCCCCCGACTTAAATGCCTGATTACCGTTAAAATAAACGTTATAACGGGTTGTCAACTGATGATACTGACGTGAAAAAAAATTATTTCTTTTCACAGAACACCCACCCAGTAATAGGCCCGGCACCACTAATATGTACACCCAACGTCTCAATGTTTCGTTACTCTGACCCGTTTAGCCTGTCCATGATTCTCTTCTACAGCTTTCACAACCTCTTCGGCCAGTTGCATGAAAGCACTTCCCGTAATACTGTCCGGATTCAGTGCCACCGGTTTACCTGCGTCTCCGGCATCACAAATACTCTGAACGACAGGGATCTGTCCCAGCAACCGAAGGCCCTTCTCATCGGCCAATTGTCTGGCTCCCTCTTTTCCAAAGATATAATATTTGTGGTCGGGCAATTCGGCAGGCGTAAACCATGCCATATTTTCTACCAACCCCAGGACAGGAACATCTATCCCCGGCGATTCAAACATATTGATCCCCTTGATGGCATCTGCCAGTGCCACCTGTTGCGGTGTACTGACTACGATTGCACCGGTCAATGCTACCGTCTGCACCAAAGTCAGATGAATATCACTCGTTCCCGGCGGAAGATCGATCAGCATAAAATCGAGCTCATCCCAAAAACCCTGTTCTACCATTTGTTTCAGGGCATTTGAAGCCATCGGACCGCGCCATACCGTAGCAGAAGCCGGATCGACAAAAAAACCGATAGATAACAATTTTACCCCGTATTTCTCTACCGGCACAATAAAATCCTTTCCATCAACTTTTTCCATATAGGGCTGCGCATCTTCGCATCCGAACATTTTCGGAATAGAAGGACCGAAAATATCAGCATCCACCAGTCCTACTTTATATCCCTGCATGGACAAAGCTACAGCCAGATTGGCAGCAACCGTCGATTTACCAACTCCTCCTTTACCAGAGGAGACTGCAATAATATTCTTTACTTTTTCCAGAGAG
>CAJMQA010000097.1 GCA_905215395.1 uncultured bacterium
CATGCTGATGGTTGGTTTATGGGTGTAACGCCTGAAATGGTAGGTGGAGTCTGGGTTGGGGCTGAAGATCGTTCCATTCATTTCCAGAATTTGGCTAACGGACAAGGAGCCAGTATGGCATTGCCCATCTGGGCTAAATTTTTGCAGAAGGCATACGCCGATCCGAAATTGAAACTGACTGGCCGGGATTTCGAAAAGCCTGCCGGTATAAATAAACGTCTGGATTGTGATGAAACCATCACTGAAGCTGAAGCCAATGAAATGAATAATGAGGTGAATGAAGAGGATGAGGAGTTTTATTAGTTGAGAATTATGGCAAAATCAAAGACAGTTTTTATTTGTCAGAATTGTGGTGCAAAAGAGGCAAAATGGACAGGGAGATGTAATGTTTGCGGGGAATGGAATAGTTTTGTGGAAGAGGTTGAAATTCCTGTAAAGGGAAGAGGAAATGCTATTATAGGCACCCCGACTTCGAAAGCCTTGCGTTTATCGGAAATCAGGGTAAATGCAGATGAACGTATGGATACAGGAGATCATGAACTCAATCGGGTGTTGGGGGGAGGAATGGTACCAGGATCTATGATATTGTTGGGGGGAGAACCTGGAATCGGTAAGTCGACCCTGGTATTGCAATTTGCACTTCATAATCGTTGCGGAAAAGTATTATACGTTTCGGGGGAAGAAAGTATTTCCCAGATAAAGATGAGAGCCCAGCGTTTGGGTTCAGAAAATGATGAATGCCTGTTTTTATCCGGAAATTCCCTTGAAATGGTTCTGGAACATGCCCGGACAATTCAGCCTGATTTGTTAATCATAGATTCCATACAGACTTTAGCAACTGAAACAGTGGACTCTATTCCGGGAAGTTTATCTCAAATCCGGGAGTGTACCAATGCTTTACTGCGTTTTAGCAAGGAAAATACAATTTCTACAATTCTTATAGGACATATTACAAAGGACGGACAGCTTGCCGGACCGAAGATATTGGAACATATGGTAGATACTGTTCTCCAGTTTGAGGGTGATCAGCAATACATGTACAGGATCCTCCGTTCGATGAAGAACCGCTTTGGTTCGACTTCAGAGATTGGTATTTATGAGATGCTGCAATCCGGTTTGCGACAGGTCAGTAATCCTTCTGAATTGCTATTGTCCAATCATGATCAGGAGTTGAGTGGAATAGCGGTTTCAGCTACTGTAGAAGGTGTCAGACCTATTCTGCTGGAAGTACAGTCTTTGGTTTCGACAGCTGCTTATGGAGTTCCTCAGCGTTCAGCAACGGGTTTTGATTCCCGGCGTTTAAATATGTTGTTGGCTGTGCTTGAAAAAAGAGTCGGGTTTAAGCTGGCTTCTAAGGATGTATTTTTGAATATTGCGGGTGGTATCCGGGTGAGTGATCCTGCTTTGGATTTGGCTGTTGTTATGGCTGTACTCTCTTCAAATATAGATGCAGCGCTCCCTACGGATACAGTTTTTGCAGGAGAAGTAGGACTTTCCGGTGAAATCAGGGCTGTCAGCCGGATAGAACAACGGATTTCAGAGGCAGAAAAATTAGGTTTTCACCGGATTTTCGTGCCTTGGGGAAATAAAAAAGGCATGAATAAGCATCCTGCTCATATTGAGGTTCATTTTGTATCAAAGATTGCTGATATCTGTCGTTGTCTTTTTGGTTAATACCAGGGTAATATCACAATTTTTATTACATTTGTTAGAAAATGTTAGGTGTATCTGGTAATAAATTGTGTTATGTTGGGTTATATTTTTGGTATTCTCGCACTATTGGGAAGTTTCCTATATGTTCGGAAAAAGCGGAATCAGACTGAATTGTATGAAAATATAATCCATACTGTACTCGATTCTCTTCCGATTCCGGTGATGTTGAAAGATGTAAAGAGTGATTTTCGATATATTTATTGGAACCGTGAATGTGATTTACAATCAGGAATGAACCGGCTTGAGGTTTTGGGAAAAAACGATCTGGAGATTTTCGGTGAAGAACGCGGAAAGTATTATTTGGAAATAGACCGGGGAATTGTAGCTTCCGGACAACCTTATATCAATCAGGAATTTTATACAACTCCTGACGGTAAAAAGCATGCATCTATTGTTTCTAAAAATCTGATTTCAAATGATTTTCATAATTGGTTGCTGGTTTGCCGCTGGGATATCAGTGATCTTCAGGAAGCTCATAATAAGTTGCAGGAAGTCAACCAGATGAATGAACTGATTCTGAATAATACTCAGATTGCTTTCATTTTCCTGGATACCGGCTATCGTGTTAAATGGGAAAATGTTTCTTCTTTTAGTGAAAGCCCTATTGCTCGCGGATACCGTAAAGGGACTCTTTGTTACCAGGCTGTCAAAGGTCTGGATGCTCCTTGTAAGGGATGTCTTGTTACTCAGGCATTTGAAAGTAAAAAAATAGAAAAGAAAGAACTTACTTTAGAAAAAAGTGTTGTTGTTGAGATTATTGCAACTCCGGTAAAAAATGAAAAAGGGGAATTACAGGGAGTAGTAATGAAAATAGAGGATATCACAGAGAAGAGAAAGGTTGCTTCTGAGTTGGAAAAAGCCAAGGAAGAGGCTGAAAAATCCGACCGTTTGAAATCTGCTTTTTTAGCTAATATGAGTCACGAGATTCGTACTCCCCTGAATTCGATATTGGGATTCAGTGAATTACTGGCAACGACAGACGATCCCGGGGAGAAGGAGGAATATGTAACTGTGATCCAGAATAACAACGATTTATTGTTGCAATTGATCAACGATATTCTGGATTTGTCCAAGATAGAGGCCAATATTCTGGAATTTGTCTATGCTAATGTCGATCTCAATCTATTATTCAGGGATCTGGAAAAAACTTTCTCCCTGAAAAATCAAAATGAACTTTTGAAGATCTGTTTTCAACCGGAGGCAGATTCCTGTATTATTTATGCAGAAAAGAACAGAATACTTCAAATTATGGTCAATTTCATCAATAACTCGATAAAATTTACAGATCAGGGACAAATTGTATTTGGGTATCAGGTCCGGGAAGAAGGCTTGTATTTTTATGTAAAAGATACCGGCCGGGGAATACGGAGAGAACAGCAGGCAGAGATATTCAATCGTTTTGTAAAATTAGATTCTTTTAAAAACGGAACAGGATTGGGCTTGGCAATTTGTCAGATGCTGATACAAAAGATGGAGGGGAAAATTGGGGTAGAGTCCGAACCAGGAAAAGGTTCAACTTTTTGGTTTACATTACCTTGTCATCCATTATGAAGAAATATGCTGTAGTTATTTTATTTCTCCCCCCCAAAAAAAAGAGAAAGAGGTTATGAACAATATCATAACCTCTTATTTTAGTGAGTGACCTCGGTGGGGCTCGAACCCACGGCCCATTGATTAAGAGTCAATTGCTCTACCAGCTGAGCTACGAAGTCATTGCTGATTGCACCCCAGAAATTTCTGTTTTGCGGGTGCAAATATGCAACAATATTTTTAAAATTACAAGATTATCGATATTAATCTTCTTTAATATTGTGGTAAACGTTGGTGACATCTTCGTCTTCATCCAGTTTATCCAGGATTTTATCAACTTCAGCTCTTTGCTCCGGAGTCAATTCCTTGGTATCGGTAGGAATACGGGTAAATTCACCGCTGATAATGTCATATTTGTTTTCTTCCAGATATTTCTGGACGTTACCGTAAGCATCAAAAGAACCGTATAGATTGATGGCACCTTCTTCGTCTTCGAAGATTTCATCGATACCGTAATCAATCATTTCCAATTCAAATTCATCTATATCGAAGTTCTCGGGCTTGTTGATTTTGAAAACACATTTCCGGTCGAACATGAAGTCGAGTGAACCAGTAGTTCCGAGAGAACCTCCGTATTTGGAGAAAGCATGACGAACGTTGGCTACGGTTCGGGTATTATTATCAGTTGCTGCTTCCACAACAATGGCAATTCCATAGGGAGCATATCCTTCATAGGTCACTTCCTTATAGTCGGAAGTATCTTTTGAAACAGCACGTTTGATGGCACGTTCTACATTTTCTTTCGGCATATTCTCTGCTTTTGCATTCTGAATCAGAATACGAAGACGGGTATTGTTTGCCGGATCAGGACCACCTGCTTTTACAGCAATATCAATTTCTTTTCCGATTCTGGTAAACGTGCGGGCCATATTGCCCCATCTTTTCAATTTACGTGCTTTACGGTATTCAAACGCTCTTCCCATAATATATTGTTATTTAATTTCTTGTATAATTTCTTTTTGTCTTTTTGAACATCCAGGGCAAATGTAAATAAGTCCGTGAACCGAATGAATTTACGAGTCGCAAAGTTATATTTTTTCAGCTAAAAAGTAAAGCTTACAATAAAAAAGTATCGTTTTCGGATATGAAATCAGTCTTCATTGTCAGGATTTTTCAACAGGTAAATGGTCGCACAAGGATTTTGGGTAAATAATCTTTCAGAGATTCGTACTACTTCCTCTCTGTTTAATTGGTTTTGATTGAGATTCAGGTAATAAATCTGCTGGCAACCTTCAAAATGAAAAGTGTCTATCCGGTTGTTTGAGCAATATAAAGTTTGAATCTGAGGGCAAAATGACACATTCAATTCCTGCATACGATTGTATGATGCCTGGAGCTGTGTCAGGAGGGGAGTATGTTCCAAGTCTAATTCCATAAGGTTATTGGAGTTGCAATACAGCTCTTCCAGTACGGGACAATGGGATAGATCCAGTTCGTTTAGCTCGTTCATGGCACAATTCAGATATTCCAGGAAAGGGCAATATTTTAGTTCGATGAGGTTCAGGTTTAGTCCGGTAATATTCAGGCTATTGATTTTATATCCGGTAATCCTGATTTTATAATTTATTTCCTGATGATAAGAATGTATGGGTTGAAAATAGTTTCCCTGACTGAAGATAGATTCCTGTCCGTCCCCCCAGTCAATGACTAGTTTTTCGGCGTCTATTTCCATTTTAAAAGGAAGATTTGTGTGATAAGTAAAATAAAGACCGATTTCTTCTTCGAGCTTATCCATTTCAATCGTAGTTTAGTTCAAAAATTAAGCGTGTTCCGAAGTGCTTTGTCAGAAGGTACCGCCAAGTACCCAAAAGCAAAAACACAACAGTCCACGCTTATGCATGAACATCACATTTATTCCTGCTTTTATTCAAAATTGGCGGTTTTTCTGACAAGAATAAAAATAACGATTAAATTCTATTCCAAGTTGAGATACCTTTTCAGGTCTGCTACAAACTTAGTAAAAAATAAGAATTTATCAATCGTCTGTGATATGTTTCTGCACTTATTGATGGACTGTTGTTATAGTAATTCATATGAATTTGATTGTTAGCTTGTTATTTGAATGGTCTCAGATAATATGTGAATTAATTTTTATTTGTGATGTTTTTTTACTCTGTATAAATGTATAAATTATTTATATACATTGCTACTTTTTCTGTCTCAAAGCTATACTTAAGCTTCAAATTTTACACATAAAGCTTCAGTTTTTATTCATAAAATTTCAGAAATCGGTTTCTGAAACTTTTCAATTTTTTAAACGTTGAATTCAGAAAATGAAATCTTATGAATTCTCCGGTAACTTTAAAACAATTGGCTGAATTGTTAAAACTAGCTCCTTCAACTGTTTCCAGAGCTTTGAAGGGACATCCGGATATAAATCCGGTGACTCAGGAAAAGGTGAGGGCAATGGCTCAGCAATTGCATTATCGTCCGAACGCTTTAGCTTCAAGTTTGAGAAAAAGAAAATCCCATGTGATCGCATTGATTGTTCCGGATATTAAAAACTACTATTATTCCTGTGTAATAAGTAGTGTTGTTTATTTTGCATATGTCAGGGGATATAAAGTTTGTCTGTTTGAAAGCCGGGAAGAATATAACCGGGAAGTGGATATTTGTCGTTTCCTTCAAAAATCGGGAGTAGATGGTTTAATCATCACGCCGGCTAAAAATACTGTGGAATCGGAGCATTTACAAAAATTGCAAAAGGAGGGGATTGTTTTGTTTCTGCTTGACCGTATTCTGGGAGATATAGATGCCGACCGGGCTTTGAGTGATGATTATCATGGGGCTTATTTGATTGTTAATCAAATGATTGATGCTGGATTCCAGAAGATTGCTCATCTGACGCTATCCCAGAAATTGTTGTGGGCACAAAAAAGAGAGATGGGATATATCCAGGCTTTGCTGGATCATCATATAGAGATTGACAGATCGGTGATCATAGAATATACAGATCTGACGGAAATTGAACAGATTACCCGGCATTTGATAGAGCATTCCCGGGTCGATGGTATTTTTGCCATCAATGACGAATGTGCTGTAAAAGTGTTGATGAGTGTTCACCGGGCTGGGAAAATGGTGCCCGGGGATATTGCGGTATGCGGATTCGGGAATGATCCTATGAGTGAGGTAACTTGTCCGCCTCTGACTACTCTGGATCGAAATTGTGATAAAATCGGAAAGTTGGCAGTTGATTTTTTAATTGACCGGATAGAAGGGAAAAGTAAGGGGGAGACAGTGACTAAGTTGTTGAAAGGCAGACTTATCGTCAGAGAATCGACGATGAAATAAAATGTTTTGCTTTGAGAAGTATCCAGACATTGTCCGGGAAAAATTTTTGCCATTCATAAGTTTTATTTTATCTTTGATAAATCCATAAATATTAATCAGAGGTCAATGAAAAAAATCCCTCTCCTGTTTTTAGTGATTTTATTTGCGTCTTGTAATTGGCATGAATTACGTTATCCGGTACATCCTGCCATTTCCGGTTTGGCTATACCTGTTTACCTGCAACATGATACTGCTGTTTTTAATTTGTCAGATTATTTCCAGATTCCTGAAAAAGTGAAGAAAATTACTTTATCTACAGGTTTATTCCTGGAAAGAGAGCAAAATCAGGTCAAAATATTTTCAGGAGATGGAATTATGCTGCCTGGTAATATGAGAATGAAGTATGAAGGATACAATTACGATATTCCGGTTTTCAGGAGATGGGAAGATAAAGGAGTTTCTATTCATATATTGACCGATGAATTGAGAGGTGATTCCTTGTATATCCGGAGTCTGGATACAGTTTTAAATTGGGCTGTATACTGGCAGAATTGCAGGTTGGATAAACAGTATCTGGAAACATCAGCAACTGGGTTGAAGGTGATCCTTCCGAAAGTGGTAGAATCCTTAAAAAAAAGTGAATTGAGGATATGGGCGGTAAATCGTACCCGGTTTTCAAATGATATCTTACTTCTTTTGGAAAACGGGAAAGTGGTGGAACAAGTCCGGGCGGAAGAATTATTGAGCCGGGATACTGTTTTAAATCATGGAATATATGACGAAGCTCTTACTGTATTTGCTTCTCCCGGGGAAAGTTTTAAGCGTTTGAACCGTTTTCTGGAAAAAAGGTTGGATACACTAGGCTATCATCATATACAGGCTTATTTGCCTGGAATTGAAAAGCGTGACCGTTTTCTGTCCTATGCCGTGGACAAGAAGCGGCAAAACAGGGATACAGCCTGTTACAGGCTGATGCAGTTATTGGCTTTTCATACTACAATTCCGGGAACTCCCTTTTTGTATTCCGATGGTGAAAAGGGTGTATCTGCAGAAGAACCGGATAATGAGGAAATATTGGTGAAGGACTGTATCCGGGAATTGGAACGGATACGTCTTTCGCATATGGCTTTGATAGATGGGGACTTTATCCCGCTTCGTATAGAAGATCAGGTTTATGCTTATTTGCGTTCTTATTTCGGACAGAATGTAATTGTTGTGTTTAATAAGGGGCAAGAACCTATTTCTTTGAAATTGGATTTGCCCCGTATGAAAAGGAATGAACCCTTTTATTCTTTATTCGGTTCCCGTTTCAGTTATGATAATTCAAGATTGATTCTGGATGTCCCGGCAAATGGGGTAGAGCTTATTTATAATTCTGCCAGTTAATTGTCCAGTATCCCTTTGATCCGGTCTTCAAAAGCAGATAGGGCTGCTTTGGCTCCTTCACCCATCGATATTATAATTTGTTTATAGGGAACTGTAGAGACATCTCCGGCTGCATAAATGCCTTTGACATTCGTCCGGCAGTGGGAATCGATGATAATTTCGCCTTGACGGTTCGTTTCTACAATTTCTTTAAAAATCCCGCTATTGGCAGCCAGTCCTATTTGTATAAATATTCCGTCCAGCCCGATGGTATTTTCCTTTTCAGTTTTTCTATCCTTGATCCGGATGCCGGTAACCTTTTCTTCGTTTCCAATGACTTCGGTGGTCTGTGAGCTTTTGAAAATTTCGATGTTGGGAAGGCTTTGTACTTTTTCCTGCAATATCCGATCGGCTTTTAATTCATCCAGAAATTCGAATACGGTTACTTTGGAACAAATTCCGGCCAGGTCTATGGCTGCTTCGATTCCGGAATTGCCTCCTCCAATCACAGCCACGTGTTTTCCTTTATAAAAAGGACCGTCACAATGCGGACAAAATGCCACTCCTTTTCCAATATAGTCTGTCTCTCCGGATACATTCAGACGACGCCAGCTGGCTCCGGTTGCAATGATGATTGCCGGTGCTATGAATTTCTCCTTGCTATTGGTATGCAGGATTTTTTCTTTTTCTGAAATTTCTACCTTTTCAACCTTCCGGTGTTCATAAATGTCTATGGGATACTGTTGAATATGTGTCCTTAAGTTGTTGGCCAGTTGGTTGCCTGTAGTTATGGGAACCGAGATCAGATTTTCAATACCTACAGTTTCTTTGACCTGTCCCCCGATTCGTTCTGCGATAACGGCTACTTTTAAGCCTTTTCTGGCAGAATAGATAGCTGCGGCCGACCCTGCAGGACCTCCTCCGATGACTAGTACATCGTATTTTTTCTCATTTTCTGTATCTGGGTTTTCCTTAAAACCGTAGAAAGCTTCTAATTTGCTCAATAATTCTCCGAAATCACTGCGGCCGACGTGAAGGAGTTGTCCATCGGCAAATACGGAAGGTACCCCTTGTATTTTCAATGCTTCTACCTCTGCTTCGTTGATGGCTCCGTCCACCATTTCATGCCGGATGTTACTGTGCAGTGTAGCTATAACGTTTAATGTCTGTACCACATCGGGACAGTTTGTACAAGTGAGGGATACATAAGTGGTCAGGTGAATCGGACCTTTCAAACCGGCTATCCTTTTGCGGATGTTTTCGTCCGGAAGGTTTTTACCCTTTCCGTCGCAGTTTAAAATAGCCAGCAGCAGGGAGGTGAATTCATGCCCATTGGGTACTCCCCGGAATTTGATGCCTGTATCTGTTCCGTCTTTTAATAATAAGAATTCCAGACCTTCACCTTCTTTTATTTGACAGGATATATTCCCTGAACAGGAAGCTACATCTTCTAAAAGCTCTGTTAATTCTGTACGCTTTTCGTGTTCCGGATTTACGGTGATGGCTAATGTATATTGCGATTCCAGTTGGGTAAAGATATCTCGTAATTGTTCTTTTAATGCTGTTTCTAACATAAATTTTGGTGTTAAAAAAACCGGCTGTGAGGCCGGCTTTCAGATTTAATTAAATTTTACCAACCAGGTCAATACTTGGCTTCAATGTGGCTTCGCCTTTTTTCCATTTAGCCGGACAAACTTCCCCCTCATGAGTGGCGACAAATTGTGCTGCCTCCACTTTACGGAGCAATTCGTTGGCATCCCGGCCAATGTTATTGTCATGAATTTCTACAACTTTGATTTGTCCCTCCGGATTTACAACAAAGGTGCCACGGTAAGCCATCCCTTCTTCTTCAATCATTACTCCGAATGCCCTGCTTAAAGCTCCTGTCGGATCTGCCAGCATCGGATATTTGATTTTCCGGATGCTTTCTGATGCATTGTGCCATGCTTTGTGTACGAAATGTGAATCGGTGCTGACTGAATAAATCTCTACTCCCATGGCTTTGAATTGTTCATATTTGTCTGCCATATCTACTAATTCGGTCGGGCAAACAAAGGTAAAATCGGCTGGGTAAAAGAAAAATATTCCCCATTTACCTTTTACATCTTTGTCGGTTATGGTGATGAATTTTCCGTCCTGGAAGGCCTGAACACTGAATTCAGGAAGTTGAGAGTTGATAATTGTCTGCATAATCATTATTATTTTAAGTTGTTATTATTTTCTTTTATCTATACAAAGATATATAAATATATTTGATATATATGATGTTTTTTATTGATAGTTTCTATGTGCACATAGATAGAACAGATGAGGGTGAATATATTCTTTATCTTTGTCCGATTTTAAGTCAATAGATATGAAAGATTACATTTTTGAAATAGAGATGAAGGTCAGGGATTACGAGTGTGACCTGCAATGTGTTGTGAACAATGCCAACTATCAGCATTATATGGAACATGCCCGTCATGAATTTCTGGAGCATGCCGGGACAAATTTCGGTAGGTTGCACAAGCAGGGGATAGATGCAATGGTGGCTCATGTTGAGATAGATTATAAAGTGTCATTGACAAGTGGAGACCGTTTCGTTGTCCGTTTGAATATAGCCCGGGAAGGTGTGAAGCTCGTTTTTTTTCAGGACATTTATCGTTTACCCGATAATAAATTGTGTACAAAGGGGAGGGTGGAATCGATCTGTGTGAAAGATGGGAAATTGACCAGAGGAGAGTTGTTTGACGAGATATTTGCACGATATTTGAAATAATTTTGAAAAAAGTAATGTATTCTTTTGGAAGGGGAAAAAAAAGCGTTACTTTTGTACCCGCAATCGAACAGATCGCAAGGGTTCTTAGCTCAGCTGGTTCAGAGC
>CAJMQA010000098.1 GCA_905215395.1 uncultured bacterium
TTTAATGATACGGCGACCACCGAGATCTACACTCTTTCCCTACACGACGCTCTTTGGGTCCACCGACCTTTGGGTTCCGGTCACCGACAAAGTAAAACCCGGTTATTCTAATCTGTTTTCCCTGGGAGTATATCACAACTTCAAAAAGAAGCTGGAATTCTCAACTGAAATTTATTACAATACCCTGCATCGCATGATCCGTTACAAAGAAGGAATTTCCTACCTGAAACAAAAAGACCGGAGCTGGGAGGAATATCTCTATCGGGGACAGGGACGGGCTTATGGAATCGATCTGATGCTCAATAAAAGCTCTGGCCGCCTGAATGGCTGGATCTCTTACTCTCTATCACGGTCGGAAAGAAGTTATAAAGAAATTCAGAACGGAGCCTGGTTTCCCTCCGAATACGATCGTACTCACAAAATAAACTTAGTCACAAACTATACTTTCAAAGATAAAGAATCATATCGTTTCCAGAAAATCATAGCCCTGAATTTCACTTATGCCAGCGGAAGCTACATCACATTGGGCAAACAAATTTACAGTTCCAACCTCATGCCCGGACGCCCCTCGGAGGATATAAAAACATGGGTAGAAAAGGAATATATCAAACATCCGAATAACTGCCGTCTTCCCGCCTATCATCATCTGGATTTGGCATTTCATCTGAGAACTAAAAAGCAACGGGGAGATTCATGGAGTTTCTGTATTTACAATATCTACTTCCGAAAAAATCCTAGTTTCTATTATCGTCACGAACACAATGGGAAAGCAGAAATCAGGCAAATATCCATATTACCATTTATGCCCAGTGTGACCTGGACCTATAAATTCTGATTATCCCGGAGTTTTTATTACATTTGTCTGCACACGAAAAAAGTGGCTTATGTACAGGTTAGTGGTTATTCTTCTGCTGTTGATACCCTGGATTGCTCCGGCTCAGACCTCTGTTGTCGCAGGACGGGTGATTGCACGCGACGGAGAGCCTGTAAGCGGGGTGAACGTTTGGTGTGAGGAACAGCAACAGGGGACATCCTCCGATTCGACCGGTTATTTCAAACTCGAATGCATACTTCCCTGTAACCTGAAATTTTCCCACATCAATTACAAAACGGAAAGCTATGCAGTGAAAGACGACAATGTTCCTTTTGTTGTCATTCTACGGAATAAATTCAATAACCTCAAAGAGGTTGTCGTTTCGGCCCGAACCACTCCGGGACGTTTATATTCTTCTAAAAAAGGAATAGAGATGATTCCCGCAATACTAGGCGAACAGGACCTCCTGAAATACCTGGCCACCACACCAGGCATTATTACGACCAATGCCCTTGATCCGGGCATTTATGTCCGGGGAAATAACAGTTGTGAAAACGGATTTCTAACGAATGATATGGAAATTGCCAGTCCCGACCACCTGACCGGAATATTGTCCACCTTCGACCCCTATTTGCTGAACAATTCCACCATCTATAAAAGCGGCTACCCAACCCAATACAACGGTTATCTTTCTTCCTATATCAATATGCGCCCTGACCCCGGGAATAAGCAGAAATACGAGGGGGAACTGACATTAGGACTGGTCTCTTCAGCCCTGAAAGCCAAAGGCCCGCTCATCAGGAGTCATACTTCTTTTGCAGCTTCCGTACGCACCTCTTATCTACAAAGCATAGCCAAACTATACAATCGTTCCGTGAAAGGACAAAAGCAGCAAAACTATATGCCGGAATATGCCTTCAATGATGTGACCCTGAGTCTGGATTCCAGACTCTCTGACCGTTGGCGGCTCTCTGCATTCGGACTCTTTACCATAGACGATCTGACGATGAAACTAAGCGAAAACATCCGTTATGATTTTAACTGGCACACCTTTTCAGGCAACATCGGTAGCTGGTATACTTCCCCTAATGGGGACATGCTGCACATCCGTATCGGAATGAAATCGGCATTCAGCAAAGGAGACGCCAACGGAACCATCCCCATGGGAGGAGGCAACCGGAACTATTCTGCCATCGCACGCATTTTATACACCCACTCCTTTTCTGAAAAAATTCAGCTGAACACAGGAGCAAAATTTGAACAGGCACGTTTCGAAACAGCCGACAAACCAAATGTTGAGAACAACATTCTGATCCGCAGTTCGGATAAAAAATTCAATATTTATGAATTTTACCTCGACCTTACGTACCGCCTGAATAACTACTTTATTTTTTACGGAGGTGTAAATTATCAATTTTACAAAGGAGCTTCCCGTGTACATCAGGTTTCTCCCCGGGCAAAAATCAGTTTTTCAAAAAGAGGCTTTACTCTCTGGACCGATTATGCCCAAACAGCCCAATACCTGAGCCTCTATCCTTATTTTACCGTCAAAACGCCCGTAGACATCTGGTATCCTCTGGAGAAAAATATGCGTCCAACCCTTTGCCATCAGCTTTCGGTCGGAGCAGAACAGGAAATCGGAGGTGGTTTATCCCTGTACGCCGGTTTGTTCTACAAAAAAATGAGGCATGTAAAAGATTTTACCTCCGAAGTGTCGACCAAATATACAGCCCTGACAGACAATATGATCGAAGGACGCGGACATGCCCGGGGACTGGAATTGAATATGGCTCTCAATCGTCCCCACCTAAACATACGGATGAATTATACCCTTTCCGAATCCAAACGGAAATTTGCAGAAATCAATCAGGGAAAAGCCTTTTTTCCCCCTTACGATGTTAAACATAATCTGGTTTTCAACAGCTCCTACGATATAAGCTCCCGGCTTACCCTGAATGTACTCTGGACTTTTGCTTCAGGGGTATACACTACCTTCCCCGTCGGGGTTGTTGTAGCCCACAATATCACCGGCAGTGAAAACAAGCCTGTGCTCGTTCCGGTTTATACCGACCGTTACAATTATAAGCTCTCCAACAATCACCGCCTGGATATGAACCTGGACTACACCCTTCCCTATAAACACGCCCGGATCAAACTAAGTGCAGGAGCCTATAATCTGTATAATAAGTCCAACCCCTCTTTTGTATATTTCAAACCGGAGGAAACAACAGATAAGCATACAAAATTTATTCCGAAATCAAAGGTTATTTTACCATTTATTCCGTATATTTCGCTTCGGTTAAAACTATAAACACCCCCTCATGAAAAAACGGAACAAAGCAGGGATCACCAGCCTTATCATTCTGGCATGCCTGTCCTGCATGCCGGAGGAAAACCTGCCGGTACGGGATGTCGGAAATACTCCGGAATATTTCATCGAGTGTTATTGTAAACCCGGAAAAATATTCGCATTGTCTGCCACCAATGTATTACCGGTAGCCCAAGATCTGGAAGTGGATTTTTCCAAAGAAATGAAAGTAACCATTTTTGCCGGACGGAAAATTGAGCTTCAACATATGATTTATACCTTGCCGGGTTCAGACTTTATTTATAATTACGGGAGCAACGAACGTTTTCTACCCTCCGCCCTGGATTCACTGACTCTGGACATTCAGACACCTGAACAGAAACACATCACTGCTTCCACTCCCATTCCACCCGCGATTAACATACACAGCTACCGTTTCGAACGGGAGGAAGCATACATCCAGTTTTATACCTCTTCCAATCCGTACGACAATTACTTTATTTACACTGCAGAAGCCATCCGCAATGATTCGGTCATGAGTAAAAGCATATCCTACCTGGACTATAGCGGGTACCGGCAAACTAGTTTAATTGAAAGGTCGCTGACTCTTACAGATTATCAAAAGGCTGAGAAAATCGTCTTAAACCTGAAAAGAATCACACAAGCCAACTACGATTATCAAATCTCCCTGAATGCAGCCAACTCAGCCAACCAAAGCAGTATCACAACCCCGGTTCCACTCAAAGGCAATCTCAAGGGAGCCATCGGTATTTTTACCTGCTATACGGAGGATCAGGCAGAAATAACAGATTTCTGAGTAAAAGTGATACACAACAGACGAAAAATATAGTAAACTCTTTGATTATAAATAATCTTTGATTAATTTTGTCCCTCATTTTGGAGTGGTGCACACTTTAAACTGCAGGGCTGAACCTTAGCCATTTACCTTGCAGGCACGTTTCCGGAAGAGAATTTTTGTCAGCCCGGCAGAAGCGTTTTATTCTCCTACCGCCAAACTGCAAGCGTTCGCCACAACAAAAAACAAACAGATGTATTAATTAAAAAAACTAAAAAAAGTGGATCAAGTAAGTTACAAAACGACCTATGTCAACAAAGCCACAGCACAAAAAGAATGGGTTTTGATTGACGCAGAGAATCAGGTTTTGGGACGCCTTGCCAGCAAAGTTGCGAAACTGTTAAGAGGCAAGTACAAACCAACCTACACTCCGTTTGATGATTGCGGAGACAATGTGATCATCATCAACGCAGACAAAATTGTGTTAACCGGAAACAAGTTAACCGATAAACTGTATACCCGTCACACCGGATATCCCGGCGGACAGCATCTTACCTCTCCGGCTGCAGTGCTGCAAAAACATCCGGAAAGAGTAATTGAACATGCCGTTCGTGGTATGCTTCCTAAAAATCGTCTGGGAAGAGCTATTTTGAAAAATCTTCACCTGTATGCAGGTTCCGAGCACAAACACGAAGCTCAACAGCCGAAGGTAATTGATTTAAACTCTTTAAATTAACAGATCATGGAAGTAATTAACGCAATCGGTAGAAGAAAAGCAGCAGTAGCTCGCGTTTATGTCAGTGAAGGTAAAGGTAATATCACCATCAACAAAAGACCTTTGGAAGAATATTTCACCCTGCCTACACTTCAGTACATTGTAAAACAACCTCTGGAACTGTTAGGAGTTTCCGGTCAGTATGATATTCGGGTAAATCTGGACGGCGGTGGTTTTAAAGGCCAGGCAGAAGCTTTACGTTTAGGTATTGCCAGAGCTTTGGTTGAAATCAATGCAGAAGACAAAGCAAAATTAAGAGCTGCAGGTTTCATGACCAGAGATCCCCGTGAAGTTGAACGTAAGAAACCGGGCCGGCCAAAAGCACGTAAGAGATTCCAGTTCTCTAAACGTTAATCTCAGTTTAGTATCTAAATTGACAGGACTCCTGAAACAGGACTACCTGGCAATTGCTTAAATGAAGAATGTAAACTTTTTAAAAACAAACAAATGTCAAATACAAATTTCGACGAATTATTGAATGCAGGTTGTCACTTCGGACACCTCACCCGTAAATGGAATCCTAAAATGGCTCCTTATATTTTTATGGAGCGGAATGATATCCACATCATCGACCTGAACAAAACAGCTATCATGCTTGACAAAGCTTCTGCAGCTTTGAAGCAAATCGCAAAATCAGGCCGTAAAATTCTGTTTGTTGCAACAAAGAAACAGGCTAAGGACATTGTTGCTGAAAAAATCGCTAATATTAACATGCCTTATGTGACAGAAAGATGGCCGGGCGGTATGCTGACCAACTTCCCCACAATCCGTAAGGCCGTGAAGAAAATGACCACCATCGACAAGATGGAGAAAGATGGTACTTTTAACCACCTTTCAAAACGGGAAAAACTTCAGATCGCTCGTCAGCGGGCAAAACTCGACAAGAACTTAGGAAGTATTGCCGATCTGACCCGTCTGCCGGCAGCACTTTTTGTCGTGGACGTGATGAAAGAATACATCGCAGTGAAAGAAGCCCGCTCTCTGGGAATTCCGGTATTTGCAATGGTAGATACCAACTCCAATCCAGATTGTATCGACTTCGTCATCCCATGTAACGACGATGCTTCAACTTCTATCAGTTTAGTAATTGACAAAGTGACCGATGCCATCAAAGAAGGATTGTCAGAACGGAAAGCTGAAAAGGACAAAGAAGGTGCTGACAAAAAACCTGCCACTCCTAAAGTTCAGAAAGTAGCAGAAGAAGAAGCAGAAGTTGCTGAAGAAGCAGCTGAAGAATAACAATTAAAATTTAGCATTTATGGAAATAAAAGCAGCTGATGTAATGAAGTTGCGTCATGCAACTAACGCAGGAATGATGGACTGCAAGAAAGCTCTTCAGGAAGCTGAAGGAGATTTCGATAAAGCAGTAGACATCATACGCAAAAGAGGCCTTATCGTTGCCAGCAAACGTGCCGACCGGGAAGCCAAAGAAGGTTGCGTACTTGCACATGCTGAGGGGAAAAAAGGCGTTATCGTTAGTCTGAACTGTGAGACAGACTTCGTAGCGAAAAATGAAAACTTCATCCATTTTACCCGTCAGATCCTGGATACAGCTTTTGCTAATATGCCGGCTGACAAAGAAGCTCTTCTGGCATTAAAGATTGACGGTCGCTCTATCGCAGACCAGATTTCTGAACAAACCGGTGTCATCGGAGAAAAGCTGGAACTGGCTTATTATGGTAAAATCAATGCAGAAGCAACCATCGCTTATATTCACCCGGGAAACAAACTGGCTACCGTTATCGGATTCAATAAAGAAGCCGATCTTCAGGTGAAAAAAGACGTTGCTATGCAGGCAGCAGCCATGGCTCCTATCGCAGTTGATAAAAATGACGTACCGCAGGATGTAATCGAACATGAATTACAAATCGGTCGAGACAAAGCACGCGAAGAAGGAAAACCAGAAAATATGCTGGATAAAATTGCCGAAGGCCGTCTGAATAAATTTTATCAGGAAGCTACCCTGTTGAATCAGGCTTTTGTAAAAGATGCCAAGGAAACAGTAAAAGCTTATCTGGCTAATAATGACAAAGATCTGACAGTAACCGGATTTATCCGTTTTACACTGAATGACTGATACAGTTTGTCTTCACATAAAAAACGCCTCAAGTGAGGCGTTTTTTTAATTCTCTCTTGGAGTGATCAGCGTAACCTGATGCACAAACTTTGGCGAATGCAAACTTGAACCTGCTGGTCTTTTGTTATCGTCGTATATTCCAATGACTTTCAACTGCACCTTTTCCAGCCAGCTCTCCGGTAAAACCTCTTCAGCCTTTTCCTGAGAAACCAGAGCAAACGGTAATTCAGGCATATCCGTTCCTTCCTGGAACGAGCGGGGGAGAATTTTACGTCCTGCTTCATATACGATCTCGATACGCAATTCATCTTTTTTATCGTAATAAAAAGGAATGTCCTTCAGTTCGGGAATATTACGGACAGCGTGTATACTATTCAGTTCAGGATTATTGAACAAACCCACAACTGCAGGTAATAAAAAGACGTCCACAATAAAAAAGAGCATCAATATCCCTCCCAAAAATGCAAAAGCTCTTTCTTTCAAAGCTGCCCGGAATAACCACAGCGCTATCGCTTCCAAAACAATGGTAATGAAAATGAAAAAACCGATTCCCAGACTGTTCAGAAAAAAAATACCAATCCCGATGGGCAATAAACTGACAAGGCCGGCAATGACACAAGTATTTATCCGTATGATCCACTTTTCCTGACGGGGTAATTCATTCTTTAAAGCAAACCAGTATCTGAAAAGGAAGGCTATCACCAAAGCAGAAGGAATCAGGATGGGTAAAAGATAACGTGTCTTTTTTTCCGGCAACAAAGAAAGACAGATCAGGATTAAAAATACCCAGCAAACTGAAAACAGATATTCCTTTTTCCATTGAACCCTTTTTTTCCAATAGGGCCAGATCAAAGCCGTAACCAGAAATAAAGCCCATATCCCACTTTCTGCAAAGAATTTCCAGTAATAATACCAGGGACGTACACTGCGCTCCAACCAGGCCGTAGACTCCTTATTCCAGACAGACAAAGCTATCTCTCTGTGATTGACATAAAGCAAGACAGGCCACCATAAACTAATCACCAGACAAATCAGCACCATACAAATAACCGGCCAACCTTTACCCCGGAATGAAGGACGAAAAACGATAAAATATGCAAGTAAAAAAGGTAATAATAAAGCATAAAAAGACACAGGACCTTTCCCCAAAAAAGATAATCCCAGAAAAAAACCTGCCAGCAACAACTCTTTCCAGCAACTTCCCTCTTTCTGTCCCCCTTTAAAGAAATAGTAAATGGCACCCAGCATAAAAGCATGGCAATAAATATCCCAGGTCGCCGTTCTCCCCATCAGGATAATATTAAAGGAGGTACATAATAACACGGCACTCATCAGAGCAAACCAATGATCCCGGGTGAATAAAGTGGCCAAACCATACAAAAAGAAAACCAGCATGGTCGCAGCAAGACCGGCCATAGCTCTCTGCAAAACCAGATTATCAGGACTCACCAACTCCACTCCGGCAGCAATCCACGTCGGTAAAGGAGGCTTCTCCAATCTCAGCTCCCCGTTCATCGTCGGAATGATCCAGTTCCCGTCAGTAACAATCTCACGTGCCGTGACCAGATTCCGCGACTCCATAATATCTGCATAAATGAGTCTGTTATTCACAAAAAAAGAAAAATAACACATCAACAAGAGGAATAATATCCTATAAAACCTTTGATAAAGAATTTGACTTGTTATCATATTGTAAAATTAAACCATTGTATTTCGCGTTAAAAATACAACATTCCGCTGAAACTTTATACGGAAAAATTAAAACAAATTATCCCACTTTCAGTAAAAGATTAAAAATGGAGCTTATCAATTATTTACATAAAAAAATAGGTTTAAAAAAAATGAATTCCATGAATATTTCCGCCCAACGTAACAAAATCTTCATATACATTTTCAAATTTTGTATCAGGATTCACATTCCAGTCATAGTGTTATAAAGAGTAATTATATGAAAATATCAAGATATCTGCTTATTTTAGTCTGCTTCATTCCCCTATTCATATTCAGGGATTTCACCCCGAACAACGAATTAAAATACCTGAGCATAGCTGATGAAGCGCTTCGGGAAGGACATTTTTTCACTTTCCGGAATCAGGGACTTCTTTACGCCGATAAACCCCCTTTGTATTTATGGATCGTCATGTTGGGAAAATATTTATTCGGAACACACAGTATGTTTTTCCTAGCCCTTTTCTCCATGATTCCGGCACTAATTACCATATATATCATGGATAAGTGGGTAAAAGACTTTCTGCCTATGCCATGGAGGAAAAGCGGTCAACTCATGCTCATCACCAGCGGGCTATTTACCGGCTCCGCTATCGTCCTCCGGATGGATATGCTAATGTGTATGTTTATCATTCTGGCTTTATATACCTTTTACAAGCAATATAGCAACCAGAGTACAGAACATGGCAAACTCCTGCTTCCCCTCTATATTTTCCTGGCACTTTTTACCAAAGGCCCTGTAGGCATTCTGGTTCCCCTGTGCACAATGATCTGCTTCCTGTTTGTAAAAAAACAAATACGGGACTTTGGAAAATATATGGGTTGGAAACAATGGGGTGTACTCATCGGTTTATGCGGCATTTGGTTTTTAGGGGTCTATCTGGAAGGAGGATATGAATATCTGGACAATTTACTTTTCCATCAAACGATCCATCGGGCCATCGACTCCTACTATCACAAGGAACCTTTCTATTTTTACTTTAAAACCATCTGGTATTCACTAGCTCCCTGGACACTTCTTTATTTTGTAAGTATTGTAATAGGTATACGGAAAAGGCTTATTAATACGGACTTGAAAAAATTATTTCTGATAGTTATCGGAACCACTTTCATTGCATTATCTGTCTTCAGCGGAAAACTTGACATATACCTTTTGCCCATATTCCCCTTTATTGCTTACCTGAGCTTCCTGTTACTACCTCATATTCCTGAAAAATACCTTCGCTTCACCGTTATAATTCCGGCAGCAATCCTTATTTTTGTATTCCCGGCAATATTTATTGCCGGACATTTTATCCGGCTCGCTTTGACAGAGATAATTGTAATTCCGGTTGCTGCTTTCATATTGTCGTCAGCCTCAGGAATATCCTTATTTCTATTGTATAAAAAACAATTACTCAAAGCGACGAATAGCCTTTCGATTGGTATTCTCATAACCATTCTCATCGGCTCATTTGCCCTACCCGGATTAAATCAGTATATTGGATTTGAAAAAATATGTCAGAAAGCATCAACAATTGCTCATGAAACTGGAATAGAAAATTACTATTTTTACAATTTCAGAAGCGGAGAAAACATGGACGCTTATCTGAATCATGAAATAACGAAGATTGGTATTGAAGAAATAGTAGATCTGATAGATAAACAAAATTTTATGCTTTTTGTAAAAAATAAAGACATAGAAAGAGATAAAAAACTTCAGGAAATACTAAAATTACAAATTCAATATAGTATTGGAGATTACAGTATTATAAAGTTTAAACTAAATTAAAAATTAAATGATATATATTATTGGATTTTTAGCACAAATTTGCTTTTCTGCCCGTTTACTGTTCCAATGGATAATTTCTGAAAAAGCAAAGCGTGTTGAATCACCAGCTATCTTCTGGTTACTAAGTGTAATTGGTTCCTACCTACTCTTTTTTTACGGCTGGTTAAGAGATGACTTTGCCATTATTCTCGGTCAACTAATTTCTTACTACATCTATATTTGGAATCTGGACATTAAAAACAGCTGGAAAAAAATTCCCCGTCCTATCCGTTACGCATTAATTGCCACTCCTTTTCTGGCAATAGGTTATATGTTGAGTGATGCCCAGGAATTCCTGCATCAGTTTTTCCGGAACGAAAAAATACCTTTGGGACTGCTCATCTGGGGTTCACTGGGACAGATTATATTTACCTTACGGTTTGTTTATCAATGGATTTACTCCCATAAACGCCACGAATCCATTCTTCCGCTCG
>CAJMQA010000099.1 GCA_905215395.1 uncultured bacterium
GAGAAAATACCGTGGCGGTACGGCTGGAAAACCAACCCGAATCTTCCCGTTGGTATCCGGGAGCAGGACTTTACCGCAACGTACACGTCATCGTTACCAACCCGGTACACATTCCTGTATGGGGAAGGCAACTGACCACTCCTGTTATTAATTCTGCATTTGCCAGGGTAAACCTGAAAACTACCGTCGAAGGAATCGACTCCTCTGATCCTGACAAATACAAGTTGGTCACGGAAATTAAAAATCCGAAGAACGAAATCATTGCAAATACAAATAGTACTTTAACCCCCTATGACAGTTCTGTGTTTGAGCAAAACCTGATCGTAAAATCGCCGGAATTGTGGAGTCCGGAAACTCCTGTACTCTATACTGCCGTATCGAAGCTTTATGAAAACGGAACATTAAAGGATGAATATACCACCCGTTTCGGTATCCGCTCCATCGAAGTTATTCCGGACAAAGGATTCTTCCTGAACGGTAAACGGACAATATTCCAGGGTGTATGCATGCACCATGATCTGGGACCATTGGGAGGAGCTGTCAACGAAGCAGCTATACGCCGGCAGATCGCTATTCTGAAAGATATGGGATGTAATGCTATCCGTACCTCCCACAATATGCCTGCACCAGAACTGATCCGAATCTGCGACGAAATGGGGATGATGGTGATGGCGGAATCTTTCGACGAATGGAGGATAGCCAAATGTCAGAACGGGTACAATCTGCTTTTCGACAAATGGGCAGAAAAGGATATGGTCAATCTGGTACAACAATTCCGCAACAACCCCAGTATTGTGATGTGGTGCATCGGCAACGAAGTTGTTGAACAAACTGCACAGGGAGGAGTAAAAGTAGGACGTTTTCTGCAGGACATCTGCCACCGTGAAGACCCCACCCGTCCGGTGACACAAGGCATGGACAATCCCGGTGCCGTAATAAATAATAATTTTGCAGCCATTATGGATATCGCCGGTTTCAATTACCGTCCCTGGGCCTATCCGGAAGCTTATGCAAAACTCCCGCAACAGTTGGTTCTAGGCAGTGAAACGGCATCCACCATCAGTTCCAGAGGAATTTACAAATTTCCGGTTGAACGGAAATCCATGCCCAAGTATCCGGATCACCAGAACTCCTCTTACGATGTGGAGCATTGTGGCTGGTCAAACCTACCTGAGGACGATTTTATCCAACACGATGATTATCCCTGGTGTATCGGAGAATTTGTATGGACAGGATTTGACTATCTGGGTGAACCCACACCCTATTACTCGGATTGGCCCAGCCACAGCTCTTTATTTGGCATTATCGACCTGGCAGGAATTCCCAAAGACCGCTATTACCTGTACCGTAGCCATTGGAATAAAAAGGCAGAGACACTGCATATACTTCCTCATTGGAACTGGAAAGGACGCGAAGGAGAAATCACCCCTGTTTTCGTATATACAAATCATCCGTCAGCAGAACTTTTCATCAACGGAAAAAGTCAGGGGAAACGTACAAAAGACCTGAACATAAAAGTTCAGGATTCCGGTGATAAAGATTCCCAGTACCACCTTAAGCGGCAACAACGTTACCGTCTGATGTGGATGAATACCCGTTATGAGCCCGGTACTGTAAAAGTGGTTGCCTACGATGAAAACGGAAAAGCCGTTGCTGAAAAAGAGATACATACCGCGGGAAAACCAGAACGGATTGAATTGACTGCTGACCGTACCCGGCTCACAGCCAATGGGAAGGATTTAGCGTTTATTACCGTAAAGATAGTGGACAAAGACGGTAATCTTTGCCCGGAAGCAAACCATCTGATCCGATTCAAAGTCAAAGGCACAGGAACATTCAGAGCCGCTGCGAATGGTGATGCCACCTGCACCAAATTGTTTCATGAACCGGAGATGCTTCTATTCAGCGGAATATTAACAGCTATCGTACAAACCGGAGAAAAGGCCGGAGAAATTATTTTCGAAGCCACAGCTAAAGGCGTTAAAGGGGCAGAGTTAAAGCTCCAAAGCAGATAAACAAAAAAATACTTTATTCCGGATATTCCAGAGGGCGGGTGATCCAGTCCAGATTTTTCCAACGGCTAATTTCCTGGATCAGGTCAAAACCGGAACGGCAAAAATCTACCGCCATCCTCTTCGGATTGGGATACGCAAGAACATCTTTCAGTTTAAAGAAAAATTCCATCTTCCCGGGCATAAAAAAGGCATTACCGGGACGTAGGAATTTTTCATTCTCCTGCAATTCTTTCAGGAAAGGATAAGGCATACCATAAAATGCAGGTTCAGGGAAATTGGGATCCCCCGGCCAAAAACCACATTCATAACAACGCTCGTCGAAAGCATATTGCATCACGGATCCGTTTTTACCAAGCGGAGCAGCCTCTCCACTATACACCATGCAGGATAAATCCATTGTTCCGAAATAATAAGCCGGACAATTCACTTTCCCCCGGAAAGGAGACAGAAAAACATTCAGTACTTTGTAAGCAAAAGTCATGTTATCCAACCAAAGAAGAGCCTGTTTATGGTCATAAGAATGATGTTTTTCATCCTGGTCGAACGCAACCGGATCATAGAACTCCTGAGGATGGACACAAATGTTGGCCGGGATATCAATTTTTTTCAGGGCAGACAAAAATTGCTGATAATATGTAGCTATACTTATACCATCTTTCAACGGTACAATCTCTGATTTCCCGTTATAATTCCGGAATTCTACCTGATCAGCCCGGAAATTAAAACGAATTTCAAAAGGAGAAGGATTACAAGAGATGATACCCGTTGAAATCCCTTCCAAGGTCAGAAATTGACGGATGTGAGCCCATTCAGGACGCTTCTCACAGTGAACAAGTTTTACTTTACCACTCATTTGCAACAGCATATGTAAGGTATCAGCCGTCGCCTGCCAATCCGTATAGTTCAAAAAATCCATACACTTCTAGTTTATAACCAACATAAATGATTATAAGAGAATGTACCGCATTTTGTTGTCATTTTAACAATATTTATAAGCGGCGTGAGGTCACTCTGTCAAAAATCCACAGGGTATGCCAATTATATGGTTAAAAAACATTGTAACCGTAATCCTACTTTTACGTTATATCAAAATGGGTTCACCAGACAAAAAAGATTATGCTATTGTTGTGACATGAAACATTATCTCATCTCAATCTGTCTCCTTCTTACATTAAATGTCTGGGGAGGTAATACAAAAGAACGTCCGGAATTCCATCTGGGCGGAGCCTTGCGTTTCAACTATAATCTTTCAGACTGGAATCCGGGACACCGGGACCGGGGCGGAGATTTTGGTTACGATGTATTTTTATTGCATCCGACAGCCTCCTACAAAGGTTTTATGCTGGATGCCGATTTCCGTTTTTACAGTACCGCTTTCGGTGGTTTCATGCTAAAATACGGTTGGATTGGCTACCGTTTTTCTCCGAAAAACCACCTGGAAGTAGGATTAACAAAGGTCCCTTTCGGAATACAACCTTCCAGTGCCAACAATTTCTTTTTTCAGATTTCCTACTATGTGGGATTAGAAGACGATTCAGATATGGGAATCAAGTTTGTACATGAAGACGACCGCTGGGAATATGCCCTGGCTTTCTTTAAAAATGCAGATGAATTACTCTTCGGTGCCAAAAACGAAACCTCCGACGACCGATATGGATACGACGTTGCAGGACGGAATAAAGAGATCAACCAACTCAACGGACAAATCATTTACAAATATGGAGAAAACTTCCGGCAAAAGGTAGGTATTTCCGGGGAATTCGGACAACTCTACAATCTGGATACCCGGCATAACGGAACCCATTTTGCTTTTGCTGCACATTATGTCCTCGACTGGAAACGGTGGAATCTCAAAGCTCAGATAAGCACTTATGCCATGTATCCGAAAAATCCCCCGGGAGAGGACCGGGAAGTGGTCAGCATGACCGCTTACGGAGCTCCTTACCTGGTGGCTGCAAAAGCTAATATTTATACATTGAGCTTTTCCCATACCTTTCATCTGAGAAGCAGATGGCTCAACAGCATCCAGATGTATCACGACGTCGGGATCATACAAAAATGGAATAAAAAATTCAATAACAGTTCCCAAAACGTGACCGGGCTGTTATTGACTATGGGACCTGTATATTCCTATATCGATTATGCAATGGGCTTACATCAGGCCTGGCTGGGACCGGACTGGGATGCTTTCGGACCAGGCACAGGAAGTAATTCCTGGCACGCCCGTTTTAACATCAACATCGGATATTACTTTTAAATACAGACAATGATAGGAGAACTATTTCATCTTTACGCCGATCGCTGGCAATTTTTCCTGATGCTGACATCAGAGCATCTGGAAATTTCCCTGATCTCAATTGTGGCAGCCAGTATTATCGGACTTAGCCTGGGCATATCGATCAGCCACTATCGCAGGAGCAGCGGAATTGTTATCGGATTAACCAATTTCATTTATACTATTCCTTCCATTGCCCTGTTTGGTTTCCTCATCCCTTTCTCCGGCATTGGTAACACCACTGCCATCATTGCCCTTACGGTATACGCCCTATTGCCTATGGTACGGAATACTTACACTGGTATTACAGGTATTGACCGGGAAATTATTGAAGCTGCACAGGGTATGGGCAGCACCTCTTTTCAAATCCTCTGCAAAATACAGTTCCCCCTGGCTTTTCCGGTCATTCTTTCAGGGTTTCGTAATATGGTGGTCATGACCATTGCTCTGGCCGGAATTGCAGCATTCATCGGAGCCGGGGGACTGGGAGTAGCCATTTACCGGGGTATTACCACCAATAACGGGGTTATGACCGTAGCCGGAAGTTTGCTGATTGCAATTCTGGCCTTGCTTGCAGACTGGGGTATAGGACGCTATGAACGATATATCAAACGAAAACGTAAACTCATATAATCATGAAAACCCATAAATGCATTTTTCTGCTGATATTGATATTAGCCACCGCTTGCCGGAATAATACCAATACAATCCGGATCGCCACCAAACCCATGACCGAACAGTTTATTCTGGGTGAAATGTTAGCTTTACTGATTGAAGAAAATACAGATCTCACGGTAAAAATGACCAAAGGAATCGGAGGAGGAACAAGTAATATCCACCCGGCCATAGTTAAAGGCGACTTCGACCTGTATCCGGAATATACCGGAACCGGCTGGTTGGTTGTACTGAAAAAAGATTCCCTTCCTCCCACCGAGGAACTCTATGGCGCATTACAACGGGAATATCAGCAAAAATATCATTTGAAATGGCTGTCTCCTTACGGCTTTAACAACACCTACAGTCTGGCTATCAACGAAGAGAAGGCCCGGAAATACGGATTAGAGAAATTTTCCGATCTGGCCCGCTTTCCCGACGAATTCACATTCGGAGCGGAATACGACTTTTTTGAGATCCATGCAGGCTATGACGCACTCTGTAAATGTTACAAGCTAAAATTTAAAGACACCCGGGACATGGACATTGGCCTGAAATACGAAGCAATAAAATCCGGGAAAATTGACATCATGAATATCTTCACTACAGACGGACAATTGAACGGAGCACCTCTGACAGTCCTGAAAGATGATAAACACTTCTTTCCATCCTATTATTGTTGTACAATCGCACGGGAAGCAGTTCTGCAGGAACATCCGGAACTGGAAAAGGTACTTGAAAAAATGAAAGGCATCCTCACAGACAAAGAAATGTCCGAGCTGAATTATCAGGTCGATATTGCCGGCCTGCCGGAAAGAGAGGTCGCAGCAGATTATTTGAAAAAAAAGGGATTAATCAGATAAAATGGAATCTATCATCAGCTTTCAAAACGTTACCAAAGGTTATGGAGAACACACCATTCTCCATAACCTGAACCTGAACATCCGAAAAGGAGAGTTTCTGACAGTCATCGGTAGTTCCGGAAGCGGTAAAACCACTTTGCTGAAACTGGTCAACGGATTACTGAAACCCGACGGTGGGAGTATTTTCATTGCGGGAAAGGATATTTCGCATGAAAACCTAACCTTGTTACGACGTAACATCGGTTATGTCATTCAGGGAATAGGCTTATTCCCGCACATGACTGTCCGGAAAAACATCGCCTATGTTCCCAGCCTGCAGAATCATCAGGATAAAAAACATACCTACAAAGCAGTCGAACAGCTGATCCGTGTTGTCGGCCTGGAGCAAGAAATGCTGGAGCGTTATCCTTCTGAACTCTCCGGCGGACAGCAGCAACGTATCGGGATAGCCCGGGCACTGGCAGCCAATCCCGATATTCTGCTAATGGATGAACCTTTCGGAGCTGTAGATGAGATCACCCGTAAAATGTTACAGTCAGAAATCACCCGTATTCACCAGGAACTGGAAGTCACTATTATATTTATTACTCACGATATCCGTGAAGCACTAACCTTGGGCACCCGGGTCCTGGTCATGAAAGACGGGCATATCGAACAGGATGGAACACCGGAAGAAATCTGTCAGCATCCGAAGACAGAGTTCGTAAAACAATTGATCCGGTAATTTTATTATCTTTATGCTATCTTTGTCCTATGAAGCTAATTTATATTTATCACAGTGGGTTTATAATTGAAGGAAAAGAATATGCTATTCTCATCGATTATTACCAGGATACGCCGGAGCAATATGTACATCAGCATTTTCTTCATCATCCGGGACGTTTGTACGTCCTGTCTTCACATGGGCATGCTGATCATTTCAACCCGGAGGTTCTGAACTGGAAAAATACCCGTCCTGACATCCGGTACATTCTCTCCGAGGATATCCGGGATTCCCGGCAAGCTCATTTTCACGATGCCATCTTCCTGAAGAAAGGTGAAGAATGGAGTGACGACATTCTGAAAATCAAGGCATTTGGTTCCACTGACATCGGGATATCATTCCTGCTGGACATTGACAATAAACGTATTTTCCATGCCGGAGACCTGAACAACTGGCATTGGGAAGAGGAATCCACTCCGGAAGAGGCAGCAGAAGCAGAAGCCAATTACCGGAAAGAACTGGAAACACTGGCTCAATATACAGACTATGCCGATCTGGTCCTCTTTCCTGTCGATCCCCGCCTGGGCAAAGACTATACCCGGGGAGCCCGTCAGTTCATCGACCGGATCCGGACCAGGCAATTTGCTCCCATGCATTTCTGGAAAAAATACGACAAAGCCAATGCATTCCGGGAATGTGTTGAAAATAAGAATGGCAGATTTATTGCTATACACAAAATGGGAGAAGAGACAGAACTGGAAGAATAAATCTAAAAAACAAAGATGATATGGAAATTAAGGGAAGATTCGATCATTTCAATTTTAATGTACTTGATCTGGAAAAAAGTATCCGGTTTTATGAAAAAGCTTTAGGCTTAAAAGAAGTACGCAGAAAAACAGCCCAGGACGGTTCGTTTATCCTGGTTTACATGGGAGACGGACAAACCGGTTTCACCCTGGAATTGACCTGGTTACGTGAGCGTACCGAACCCTATGATCTGGGAGAAGGAGAATTCCATATCTGCCTCCGCGTTCCGGGAGATTATGATAAAATCCGGGAATACCACCGGGAGATGGGCTGCATCTGTTATGAAAATACGGACATGGGACTTTATTTCATTTGTGACCCGGACGGTTACTGGATTGAGATTCTGCCTTTGCAATAAAATATACCGGAAAAATGTCTTTTCCGGTAACAAACCCATTCATATCCCGTTTATATCTTAAAAAAATACCAGGGATATGAAAAAAAGAAGAAATAACATCTGGCTGACCATTGGGGTCATTATCATTTGTGTATTATTGCTCTACTGGCTTTTTGCCCGTACTCTCATTGTCGAGGATGAAAATTTCGAAAGTACAGACGTACCTGCTATGATTCAGGAGTCACCCGGCGAATAAGTTTTCGCCGGATGACTTCATCCAAAGCATACTTTCCACCTCCTGTCCACAACAATATCACGTAAATCCCCAGATAAAGGAAAGGCAATTCCCGACCGGTAAAAGGCATTCCACCATGTATGACAAAGAATGCCATCAACATCCCAAACATCAGGGGCAGGGTCGCCAGACGAGTCATAAATCCGAAGATCAGCAATAAAGAGCAACCAATTTCGGCACATAAGATCATGACCAGTGAAGCTGTACTTCCAACTCCCAGCGGATCAGGAAAGCTGGCCGACAGTTCTGAAAAGGCCAGCAACTTAGCCATCCCATGAACACACAGCATCATCAGACCGACAAACAAACGGAGACCCAATATCCCCATGTTGAAATGCTTCTGGTCAGAAGCAACTAATTTCAATAATAATTTTTTCATAGTATCTATTTAACGTTTTCCGGATTTAACGAAAAATAATGAAAGAAAGTTATTATTCAATCACATTCACAATCCCCTATCCGGAAAATATCATAACTAATCCCCAAACATACACTTACCGGAATCTGGTGTTTGTTCCGGACATACTCCCGGGGCATCAGATCTCTCACCCCGGCATCCATGCGGCACATTATATTGAGATGTTTCACAATCCGATGTTCATACCCCAGCGTAACACCTCCATTCCAACGATTTACAGGTACAGAAGAAGCATCCTGTATATAATTTCCGTAAAAACCGAATAAAACACTGGCCTTATTACAGTTCAGCATATATTTTAAGTAAACCGGAAATTCCAGTTGCTGCAAATCAGCATTCAGCTTTAATTTTCCCTGGTTATCATCCGTTTTATTACTTCTTCTGAACTTCAATTGCCCGTAGTTGATTTCCATACCGAGAAACCACTTCCGGGTAAAAGGGAAGGTCATTTTCAAACCTCCCCAAGGTTGTATACACATCCCGGTATTCCCGGGAGGTAATAATACCCCGGTGTTCCCTCCGGCCTGTAAAGCAAAAGCAGCATCATAATCGACCCGCCTCACCAACTGACCGAATGTCTCCGACAGGAAAAAGACAAAACATACACACACCAGAACCGTTTTCATATTTTTCGGGACTTTTTTTCTGCCGGCTAAGATATAAAATTATATACTTAAAAGAGGTACATCAGGCCACTTTCATATCCTGAAAGGTAGCTTCTAATACAGATGCCGTCAGCGACAGACCGACACGTCCCAAAGAAATAGTATATCCGGTATCGGTTTTTCCGTAATATCCCGGAACAACGGCAATCCCATCCAAACCTTTAAATTCTGAAGCTGCAGCCCGGCAACTCTCTTCCCAAAGGATTTCAGGAGCCCCGAAATTATTATCGGTCAGAATAAAATTCCGGGAATCATGCCAGGAAGCATTTTCAAACAATTTGCTGAACAGCAAAGAAGCCAGAATATCTCCTTTTGACAGAATATAATCTTTCATGTAATGCGAAGATTCTCTCAGTACTGCCACATTATGCAGAATATTGTACAGATCATTCAACTGCAACTGCATTTCTATCCTGTATTCCTCCGATTTCCTACCGGACAAAAGTTCACAAGCCAACTGCTCATGAATCTGCTTTAATTCAGCAAATTCCTCTTCAAATCCAGCTCCTTTCCTGAGGCTCAGGGAATACAACTGCCGTAAACGGGGCATAATTCCCTTCAAAGCTGAAACCACAACAATACACGGACTGTTCTGTCCCTTGATTTTATTTTTTATATCTGATAAGGCTTCCCGATTTTGCAGGACAGCACCTTTAAATTTCATGATCAACATACCCATTCATTTTAGATTGAAATATTCATTTTAATTGTAGTAGTTAAGAAACCAACTTCCGGCAACCTGGGCCGGAATAATATACAAGTATACAGATTGGTAATATGACAAACTAAACCCCCATAGGGGTAATGGTAGTTGTGGTAGTAGTACAAGCCATGGAAATATTAGCGGGCATCCGGGTTGCCGCATCACTCAGGATCATATTTAATCTTTCCATGCTCATATCGGAAACAAAACTAAAACAAAAAATAATAACGATCAAGCAAATTTTCTGTTTTTCTCATCCGATGTTTAAAATTTAACACTCTTTCCCCGGAATTAAATTAATTTCATACAAAATCCGGGATGTCTGAAAGGATTTTTCAGACACCCCATTTGTTATTTATTGTAGCCGGCCGCTTCAGCAATTTTGCGGGGGATATCAGTATTGTCCAATTTACCCTGGAAGAGTTCAGAACCGGCACCGATAGCAAAGACAGGGACTACTCCGGCAGAATGTCCTCCACCAGTCCATCCAACCATTGCAATCTTATCCAGAATTCTGATAGCTTTATCGGCTAAGGGTTCATTGGAAGCATAAAGACTTTCAGAGAGTTTCACTTTTCCACCTTTAAAAGATTCCTTATATACGTCTTTCAGTTCTTTTTCCCGATTTTCGTTTAGCCGTATTTCTTTCCAAAAGCCTAGATTCTTTGCCAACAATCCTTGTATATCTTCCCAAGACACCTTATTCCCTTTTGCCTTACGCAGGTTTTTAATTTTCTCCGTTAATTGTTCTTTGGAAGTCTTTTGTTGGGCCAAAACTTTCAGATTCAGTTCATATCGTCCTGTACCAAGGGCAATACCTCCTGTCTCATGATCGGCCGTAATAACTATCAAAGTCTCATCCGGATGTTCCTGATAAAAATCAAGGGCTTTCTGAACAGCATCTGCCATATCTATCACTTCATGGAAGGTCGTAGCTGCATCGTTATCATGACAAGCCCAATCAATCTTACCTCCTTCCACCATCAGGAAAAAACCATC
>CAJMQA010000100.1 GCA_905215395.1 uncultured bacterium
GAAGCATTAAAGATACAATTTCCCGGCATCACCTCATTGATGTATGTCATCAATGAAAAATTAAATGACAACCTGACAGACCAGGAAATATTATGCTACACGGGACGCGATCATATTTTCGAAGAAATGGAAGGTTTGAAGTTCAAAATCGGCCCGAAATCTTTTTATCAAACCAATTCGGGGCAAGCATATCACCTCTATAAAAAAACCCGGGAATTAGCCGGATTAACCGGTAAAGAAAACGTATATGATTTATACACCGGTACCGGCACAATTGCAAACTTTGTCGCCCGCCAGGCTCAGCAGGTTATTGGTATAGAATATGTTCCGGAAGCTATAGAAGATGCCAAGGTAAATTCTGCAATTAACGGGATCGGCAACACCCTCTTTTATGCCGGAGACATGAAAGAGGTATTGAATACCGATTTTATCGCCCAACACGGAAAGCCGGATGTGATCATCACCGATCCACCCCGGGCAGGCATGCATCCCGATGTGGTCCAGACCATTCTCAATGCTGCTCCGGAACGTATCGTATATGTAAGTTGCAACTCAGCCACCCAGGCCCGGGATCTTCAGCTCATGGACACTGCCTATGAAGTGGTGGCAGTACAACCGGTCGACATGTTCCCACATACCCACCATGTAGAAAATATTGTACTTTTAAAGAAAAAGAGGTTATGATCTGCAATCATAACCTCTTTAACTTTATTTTTCCAGATATGCACGGATCATCCAGGCTGTTTTTTCTTTTTTCTCAATCATGTCCTCCAGAAAGTTTGTAGTTCCTGCATCATCGGTATCTTCCTGTTTTTCCAATTGTTCGATGTCTTTACGGATTTCACGGATCAGGGTATCATTATCCTTGCTCAGGATGGCCAGCATCTGCTTCGCTTCCGGCAGTGGTTCAGAATCGCAGTGTTCTTTAATCCGATTGTGCTCCAGATAACCTGCCAGAGAACCTATAGGGCGTTCGTCCAGTGAACGGATACGTTCTGCAATAGCATCAATATCTTCTATCAATCCGTTATACAAATCTTCCATGAATACATGATAGGAATGGAAGCTTACGCCTTTCACATTCCAATGATAATTCCAGGTCTTTGCCAACAATACAAAATGATCAGATAACAAATTATTCAGGACAGTTTTACTCGCCTTTACCTGTCCTTCGTTCAAACCAATATTAGCAGCCATAATATAAAATTTAGAAATTAAACTTGATTCCATATGTATGACTATAAACGTAAAAACACCATTTTTGTTACGGTCTCTTCTTTCTCATTTCAAAATATCCTCAACCAATTCCTGCCTGAACGCATTTCGGGCATACTTTTTGCAAGATCAGGTATACGCCCGTGACTAAATAAAAATAACATGGAATTCAAAGTAGTCAATAAACAGACAGAAGTAACTTTTCATGAAATCCTCAGACGTATCCACCGATTGCAAAGCGGAGGGACAATTGACAGTCTCCGGGATATAGGAGCAGATACCGGGAAACAAATCGGTGCCAGTTACGTATCATTAAAGACACTGGCCTCTACCTACACACCCGACGAACAGTTGGCATTATTACTTTGGAACAGATCCCGTAGGGAAGAACAAATTATAGCTTGTATGTTATTTCCTCTCGACTTAAATAAAGAAAAAATTACGCAATTAAGTCCAAAGTGTATAAATTTTGAAATTGCAGGATATTTAGGGGCTTTGTACCTCTATAAACATCCGGAACTGTCAACAGCAGCCCAGGAATGGTTGGATACCAATATTCCGTACCTGCAACTAGCTACTTTGACAGCTCTGGCCAGACATCTGATTATTTATAAAGATAAAAGCCAAATAACAAAAGAGTTCTTCGAAAACGTTATACATAAAAACTACGCAGACAGATATGTTAATCTGGCCGCTGAACGCTATCGTTTTAACATTTAATAAATGTTAAACGGAGATGTTTAAGAGTTTGAAAAAATTTTTTAATAAGAAAACTTTCTTACTTTTGCATAGTTATTACGGAAAAAAAGTATTAATAAATCGTTTAATATAAATTTACTACTATGTCAAAATTAGATTTAAGCAAGTATGGCATTACGGATGTAAAGGAGATCATCCACAATCCTTCTTACGATGAGTTGTTCAAAGCTGAAACTGATCCATCTTTAACAGGTTACGAAAAGGGACAGTTGACAGAACTAGGTGCTATTAATGTCATGACCGGCATTTATACAGGTCGTTCCCCAAAAGATAAATTCTTTGTAAAAAACGAAGCCAGTGCAGACTCTGTTTGGTGGACCACGGAGGAATACAAAAATGACAACAAACCTTGTTCTGAAGAGGCTTGGGCAGATTTGAAAGCAAAAGCTGTAAAAGAATTGTCGGGGAAAAAATTATATGTAGTAGATACCTTCTGCGGAGCAAATGCCGGCACCCGTTTAAAAGTACGTTTCATCATGGAAGTCGCCTGGCAGGCACATTTCGTAAAAAACATGTTTATCCGTCCGACCGAAGAAGAACTGGCCAATTACGGAGAACCTGATTTCGTATCTTTTAATGCAGCCAAAGCAAAAGTAGACAATTTTAAAGAATTAGGACTGAATTCCGAAACAGCCACTGTATTCAACCTCAAAACCAAGGAACAGGTGATCCTGAATACCTGGTACGGTGGTGAAATGAAGAAAGGAATCTTTTCTATTATGAATTATCTGAACCCATTACGTGGTATTGCTTCTATGCACTGTTCTGCCAACACCGACCTGAATGGTCAGAATACAGCTATTTTCTTCGGTCTTTCCGGAACCGGAAAAACCACCTTATCTACCGATCCCAAACGTCTTTTGATCGGAGACGACGAACACGGCTGGGATGAAGAAGGTGTATTCAACTACGAAGGCGGATGTTATGCCAAAGTCATCAACCTGGATAAAGACAGTGAACCTGATATTTACAACGCCATCAAACGTGATGCATTGTTAGAAAATGTAACCGTTGATGCAAACGGAAAAATTGATTTTTCTGATAAGAGTGTTACCGAAAATACCCGAGTTTCTTATCCGATCTATCACATCAAGAACATCGTAAAACCAGTGTCTAAAGGACCGGCTGCCAAACAGGTAATCTTCCTGTCTGCAGATGCTTTTGGGGTACTACCTCCGGTATCTATCCTGAATGCGGAACAAACTAAATATTACTTTCTATCCGGATTTACTGCAAAACTAGCCGGAACAGAACGTGGTATTACAGAACCAACCCCGACTTTCTCTGCTTGTTTTGGTGCTGCTTTCCTATCACTGCATCCCACTAAATATGCTGAAGAGCTGGTAAAGAAAATGGAAAAATCAGGAGCCAAAGCTTATCTGGTAAACACCGGATGGAACGGAAGCGGTAAACGTATTTCAATCAAAGATACCCGTGGTATCATTGATGCAATCCTGGATGGCTCTATCGACAAAGCTCCGACTAAGACTATTCCTTTCTTCAATTTTGTTGTTCCGACTGCATTACCGGGAGTTGACCCGAAGATCCTCGATCCTCGTGACACCTATGCAAATGCCAGCGAATGGGAAGAAAAAGCAAAAGACCTTTCAGCCCGTTTCATCAAGAACTTTACAAAATTTGAAGGCAATGCCGCCGGAAAAGCTTTGGTAACTGCAGGTCCGAAATTACAGTAAGATATTTTTATCCGCAAAACAATATTTTCTGTATATATAAAAAAACGGAGTTCGATGAACTCCGTTTTTTATATACTAAAAGAATTTCTATCCTAAATATCCTTTCATAATCCCCCGCTTGCTGTTACGCACAAACATAATGATCTCATCCCGTTCTTTAGAGGCAGGCATTTCAGCTTCAATCCTTTCAATTGCATCTGAAACATTCAGGCCCGACTGGAAAAGTATACGGTAAATATCCTGTATCTCATTGATTTTCATATTATCAAATTCCCGGCGCCGTAAACCGATGGAATTCACTCCGACATATGAAAGAGGCAGACGCCCTGCTTTCACATAAGGAGGCACATCTTTACCAATCAACGAACCACCTTGAATCATCACATGTTTACCAATATGTACAAACTGATGAACAGCAGACATCCCGCCCAGAATAGCAAAATCATCTACCACCACCTCACCCGCCAACTGGCAAGCATTGGTAATAATACAATTATTTCCCACCTGGCAGTCGTGCGCAATATGAGCATAAGCCATCACCAGACAATTATTACCAATTTCAGTAACGCCTTTGGCAGCAGTTCCCCTATTCACTGTCACACATTCCCGAATAGTTGTATTATCTCCGATTTTTACAATAGATTTCTCTCCTCTGAATTTCAAATCCTGAGGTACTGCAGAAATTACTGCTCCCGGGAAAATTTTACAATTTTTTCCTATGTGCGCACCTTCCAGGATGGTTACATTCGATCCGATTCTCGTACCTTCCTCTATCACCACATTCTTATCGATCGTCACAAAGGGTTCTATCACCACGTTTTCAGCAACCTGAGCTTCCGGATGAACATATGCTAACGGTTGTTTCATTCGAATTTTATTTAATGAATAATTAAAACACCTGAATTCTAAAAAATTCAGCCTGCAAATATAATTATAAGTTTTTGGTTTTTATGACCTGAGCCATAAATTCTCCCTCACAAACTAATTTTTTCCCGACATAAGCATAGCCTTTCATGGTAACAATCCCACGTTTTACAGGAGCTAAAGTCACTAATTTGAATACCAGCGTATCCCCGGGAACCACCTTATTCCGGAATTTCACTCCGTCAATCTTCATGAAATAGGTAGAATAGTTTTCAGGGTCAGGCACACCACTCAACACCAGAATACCCCCACACTGTGACATAGCCTCTACAATTAATACTCCCGGCATCACCGGTTCGTCTGGAAAATGTCCGACAAAATGGGGTTCATTCATGGTCACATTCTTACAACCAATCACCATATTCTCACTGATTCTGAATATCTTATCCACAAGCAAGAAAGGAGGACGGTGAGGAAGCAAAGAACGGATTTTATTGATATCCAGTAATGGCTCTGCTGTAATATCCAAATCTGCCGGATAAGCATCCTCTTTTTCTTCAGCTAAGATTTCCTTATAGAGCATCTTTGCCATAGAAGCATTGGCTTTATGCCCCGGACGGTCAGCAATGACACGGCCTTTGATAAAACGTCCGCAAAGAGCAAGATCACCGATAACATCCAATAATTTATGGCGGGCAGGTTCATTTTCAAAATAGAGTTCCAGATTATTCAGCACCCCTTCTTTCACCTGAATATTTTCATATCCGAAAAGTTTAGACAAACGGTCAGCTTCAGCCTGATCTACTTTCCGGTCAACAATCACAATAGCATTACTAAGATCCCCTCCTTTAATCAGATTATTCGCCAAAAGAGTTTCTACCTCACGCAAAAATACAAAAGTACGGCAAGGAGCTATTTCCTTTGCAAAATCTGTTACCGAAGCCGAATAACCGGCATATTGCATAGACAAATACGGAGAATCGTAAGACACCAGCGTATTGATATTATAATCTTCATCAGGCAAAAGGGTGATCCGGGTATTGGTCGCTTCACAATAAAACTCCATTTTCTTTCTCACCACAAAATAGCGGCGCTCCTCCTCCTGTTCCTGCAATCCCACTTTTTCAATAGCTTCTACATAATAGCGGGCACTACCATCCAGTATAGGAAATTCTTCTCCGTCTAACTCTATCAGGCAGTTGTCTATACCACAACCATATAAAGCTGCCATGGCATGTTCCAGAGTATAAACCCGGTTCCCGTCTTTTTCAAGACAACTAGCCCGGTCAACAAATTCAACATACTTGGCAAGGGCCGGTATCTCAGGCTTGCCGTCCAGATCTGTTCTTACAATTGTATATCCGGTATTTTTCTCTGCAGGTTTAAAAGTAGCACACACCTCTTTACCAGTATGCAATCCTTTACCTTTCAGCGAAAATTCTCCTTTTAATGTGTTTTGTTTTACTGACATTATTGTTTTGACTTTAATGTTTGTATTTCTTTTTCTAAATCCCGGAGCTGTCCATATAATTCAGGAAATTTCCGGAATAATACATAGCATTTTCTATATTTAGAGGCATCAAAAGCAGGTGATCCCATACATACCGAACCTTCCGGTATATCGGATGCAACTCCGGTCTGAGCTGCAAGCATAGTCCGGTCTCCGATTTTAAGGTGACCAGCCAGCCCAACCTGTCCGCCAAACATACAATGGGCCCCCACCTTCGTCGTACCTGCTATCCCGCATTGTGCTGCCATTACAGTATTCTCTCCGACAACTACATTGTGTGCAATTTGCACCAGATTGTCCAACTTTACGCCTTTTTTTATCCGCGTAGAACCCATAGTGGCCCTGTCTATACATACGTTAGCGCCAAGCTCAACGTTGTCTTCCAATACTACATTCCCTATCTGGGGAACTTTCTTGTAAGTATCCGCAGTCGGAGCAAAACCAAAACCATCCGCACCAATAACAGTTCCCGCATGTATAGTACAATTATTTCCGATTACACAACTGTGATAAATTTTTACACCTGCGAAAATTATCGTATCATCCCCGATAGTAACTCCATCTCCAATATAGGCCTGTGGATAAATTTTCACGTGATTACCGATTTTAACCCCTTTACCTATATAAGCAAAAGCCCCTATATAAGGAGCTTCACCGATAACCGCCCCTTCACCGATGAAAGAAGGTTGTTCTATTCCTGAAGGCTGCGGACGCATATTCTCATACATCTGTAACAAAGCAGCAATGGCATCATAAGCCGATTGCACCCGTATCAATGTACAAGGAACTTTATGTGTCGGAGTAAAATCATGATTCACTAACACCACAGAAGCTTCTGTAGTGTATATATAAGGTTCATATTTCGGATTTGCCAGAAATGCCAAGGTATTTGGCCGGCCTTCCTCTATCTTTGAAACATTGTTAACCATCACATCTCCATCGCCTTCCACAGTACCTTGCAACAATGCTGCAACATCTTTTGCCCTAAATTCCATATTTCAAAAATTTCGGCAAACTTACGAATTTTATTTGTAAACGTAAAAATATTACAAATATGTTTCGGGCAGAGACAGATTAAGCAGATTTAAACTAAATAAAATCAAGCAAAATACCTTATAATTTTTTGTATTTCAAGAATAAATCGTATCTTTGCAACGATTCAGAAAGACCAATAGAGGGGACGGCAGTCCCCTCTTCTTTTTAATGTAAAATATTTATAGCTACCTGATTTTCAGGAATCAAAAAAGGAAATGGAGATTGAAAAAATAAAATCAGTGATTATTCCGATACTGGAATCACAAAATTTATTCTTAGTGGATTTAAAAATTTCAAAAGACAATGTCATTGAAATTTTTGTAGATGCAATGGAAGGGGTCAATATTCAGACTTGCATTCAGGTAAGCCGGGATATCGAAGCCCGATTTAACCGGGAAGAGGAAGATTTCGAACTTACTGTTTCCAGTGCAGGCATTGGTTATCCTTTCAAAGTTGACGGACAATACCAGAAAAATATTGGCAGAGTAGTAGAAATAAAATTAAAAAACAACAATAAATTTCAAGGGATACTAAAAGCTTTTGATTCTCAAAATATATGCGTTGAGTATGAAGAGAAAAAAATAATAGAGGGAAGCAAGAAAAAACAAGTAGTAAAGACGGAAAAAACAATAGAAAGAGAGGAGATCAAAGAGATCAAAGACGTTGTAACATTCTGAGAAAATAAAATCATAACAAAATAAAACTGAAAAGTTGACATGGAAAATATTAATCTAATCGATTCTTTTGCTGAATTCAAAGAATTCAAGAATATAGACCGGGCAACACTCATGAGAGTTCTGGAAGACATTTTCAGAAATATGTTGTTGAAAAAATACGGAACAGATGAAAACTTCGATATCATCATCAACATCGATAAAGGAGACCTGGAAATCTGGAGAAACCGGACTGTTGTTGAAGACGGAGAACTGGAAAACCCTAATTCCCAGATCACTTTGACTGAAGCAAAAAAAATTGACACAGACTACGAAGTCGGTGAAGAAGTTACCGACGAAGTGAAATTCAAAGATTTCGGCCGCCGTTCTGTGCTGGCACTCCGTCAGAACCTTTCAGCCCGGATATTAGAACTGGAAAAGGATAATGTCTACAATAAATACAAAGACAAAGTAGGCCAGATCATCCTGGGAGAGGTTTATCAAGTATGGAAGAAAGAAATGCTGATCCTGGATGATGAAGGCAATGAACTGATTCTACCCAAGCAGGAACAAATCCCGACCGATTTTTTCAAAAAAGGAGATTCCATTAAAGCGGTTGTTATCCGGGTGGAAATGCGCAACTCCAACCCTTATATCGTTTTATCCCGCACCTCTCCGGTATTCCTTGAAAGACTATTTGAAAACGAAGTTCCTGAAATTTTCGATGGCCTGATCACAATTAAAAATGTTGTACGGGTTCCGGGAGAACGGGCTAAAGTAGCCGTCGAATCTTATGATGACCGTATCGATCCGGTAGGGGCATGTGTCGGAATGAAAGGTTCCCGGATCCATGGTATTGTACGGGAATTGCGTAACGAAAACATCGATGTTATCAATTACACCAACAATTTACAGTTGTACATCACCCGTGCTCTGAATCCAGCCAAAATCAAAAATATCGAAATCGACGAAAAACATAAAAAAGCCAACGTTTATCTGGATCCGGAGGAAGTATCCCTGGCTATCGGTAAAGGAGGCCTGAATATCAAATTAGCCAGCCAACTTACTGGTTATGATATTGATGTCTACCGCGAACTCAACCAAGAACAGGAAGAAGATGTTAATCTGGAAGAATTCGCCGACGAAATCGACGGCTGGGTCATTGATGAACTGAAACGTGTCGGATGTGATACAGCTAAGAGCGTATTGGAACTGAACGAAAAGGAACTGGAAAGCAGAACAGACCTTGAAATTGAGACCATTCGTGAAATTCTCAACATCTTAAAAGCAGAATTCGAATAATCCCGTAAAATCGTGTAAATAACATATGGCAGTAAGATTAAGTAAAATAGCCCGAGAATTTAATGTAGGTTTATCCACTATTGTGGAATTCCTGCATAGTAAGGGGATAAAAATGTCCTCTGACCCCAATGCAAAACTGACAGATGAAGATTACGCCCTGGTTGCCAAAGAATTTTCCTCTGACAGTGAAGTAAAAAAAGAATCTTCTTTGGTAGACCTGAAAAACAGTAGAAAGAAAAAGGAAACCATTAGCATAGACAATGCAGGTAATCTATCTTCCGGTGAAGACGAAACAGAACAGGAAGAAGATGAATTTATCTCTGTAAAAGATGAGGTAAAATTCGAAAATAAAATCAAAATTGTCGATCGCATCGATTTGAATTCGGAACGGAAAGCTCCACAACCCGAAATAAACCCCGAACCACCAATTGAAGAAAAGAACACAGTAGTTCTGGAAGAAATATCGGTTGAGGAAAATATCCCAACAACATTCCAGGAAGAAACGGAAAAACAAGAACAAGAAGAAGAAACAGAAAAACTGCCGGAAACGATAACTACGGAAGAAGAAATTCCATCACATCAGCAGACATTCAAACTGGCACAACCAGCACTGAAAGATGTAAAAGTTGTAGGTTCTATCGATTTGGACGCCATCAATCAACGTACCCGTCCTCCCAAGAAAAGTAAACAGGAAAAAGAACGGGACCGGAAAGAACAACGCAAAGTTAGCAAGTCCCTTATTCCTGCCAGCAAGCTGGAGGCATCTGCTCCACAAGGACAAACGGAAGACAGACCAGGAGATGAGGACTCAGATATCCGGAAAAAAAGGAAAAGAATTCACCGTCAAGATGAAAAGATTCAGGTAGAAACGCCTGTATCTCCTGGAAAGAATGCTAAAATTGAAGAAAATAAACGGAAACTGAAGAAACTGAAGAAAAAGAAAAATGAGAAAGCTGAAATTTCCGATGAAGATGTAGACAAACAGATCAAGGATACATTTGCACGTTTAGGAAGTAAAGGGAAATCCCAAACCTCAAAACACCGCCGGGACAAACGGGATGCCGTACAGCAAAAACTCCAGGCAGAGCTCGAACAGGAAGAAAAAGAGAAGAGCATTCTGAAACTGACCGAATTTGTAACCGTAGCCGAATTAGCTACGATGATGAACATCGGCGTCACCGAAGTTATCTCTGCCTGTATGTCCCTCGGACTGTTTGTATCCATTAATCAACGTCTGGATGCAGAAACCATTAATATTGTGGCTGACGAATTTGGTTATTCAGTAGAATTTGTCAGTGTGGAAATCCAGGAAGCTATAGAAGAAGAGGAGGAAGACTCGGAACAAAATATGTTCCCCCGTCCCCCGATTGTAACCGTAATGGGGCATGTTGACCATGGTAAAACCTCCTTATTGGACAGTATACGGAAAACAAATGTGATTGCCGGTGAGGCCGGAGGTATCACACAGCATATTGGTGACTATGATGTAAATAAGGCGGATGGCGGTACAATCCCTTTC
>CAJMQA010000101.1 GCA_905215395.1 uncultured bacterium
GGGACGTAGAGTTAGCTAAACGGATCTTACTGAGATATACAGATCAGCAGTTTCAAACTCCGCGTGAATGGAGGATCTGGTATGAACAGAATAAAAAAAATTTGTTTTTTACGGAAGCAGGGGGATATAAATTTTTGGAAAATGTACAGCAGAATAAAACTGCTGACTCTGTGAACTTAGCTGCCAACTTTCCTCCCGTCAGTGTGTCTGCTCAGATAATAGAGAAGGAGGATAAACGATATGTTTGTGTATCATTTAAAATGCAGCCCGGATACCATATTTACGCAGAAGAAAGCAGGAATACTCCTTTTGTAGTTACTTCACTGACTATTGAATGTCCTTCCGGTATACAGGCTGTGGGCCCCTTTCTCAAACCTGCCGGAGTATTACTGGAAGGTACTGAGGAGGTAATGGTTTATGAAGGAAAGGTTCAATTTTTTCAGGAAATTACCGGGGTAAGCCGGGAGCCGGTTCGGTGTAAATTGACCTATCAATGTTGCAATGATTTGATTTGTATGCCTCCGGTAGAGGAAACGGTGATCGTAAAATGATTCAGGATTGTTCTTCAGTAGTACTTTGGGGATAGGGTAATTCCACCCAAAAGTACTACCCAAACCGATTTCCGATTCTACACCTTGCCTATTAGAAATGTCGGTATTGGGGCAATAGTTTCCGCATTAATTATTTGCGTATTTAAGAAATGTTTCTATTTGCATTATACTATTAACATTTCGCGTTTTTCAAATTATCAGCAAAGAAATCCGTTACAAACTAGTAAAATGGAATCGTTCCAAATTGTATTAATAGGGAAAAAATTCTGTATAAAATTACTTGGATTTGATTTTAAATTTTATAAATTTGACAAATCGAATCAAATAAGTTTAATTTTAAACAAAATCATATATTTATGAAGAAGCTTATTTCAGTAGAAGAGGCGGTGGCGATGGTGAAAGATGGGATGACGGTCATGATTGGCGGATTTCTGTCAAACGGGACACCGAATGCAATCGTTGACGCTCTGGCTAAATCGGGCGTTAAAAATCTGACATTGATTGTCAATGATACAGCTTTCCCGGACAAAGGTTGCGGACAGCTGATAGCTAACAAACAGGTAAAAAAAGTAATAGTATCCCACATTGGAACAAATCCTTGTACCAGCGAACAGATGAATAGCGGGGAACTGGAAATTGAATTTAGTCCACAGGGTACTTTGGCAGAACGCATTCGTTCAGGTGGTGCCGGTTTGGGGGGAGTATTGACTCCGACAGGAATAGGCACCTTGGTGGCTGAAGGAAAGCAAATCATAAATATTGATGGAAAAGATTATTTGTTGGAAAAACCGTTGCGTGCTGACATTGCTTTGATCGGTGCAAATGTTGGGGATGAATCCGGGAATCTGGTGTATAAAGGTACAACCCAGAATTTCAATCCTTTGATGGCTACTGCTGCTGATTTGGTTATCGCAGAGGTTCAGGAACTTGTGGAGACCGGAGAGCTTTATCCGGAACTGATCAAGACTCCCGGTATTTTTGTGGATTATATAGTGAAAAAATGATTAATGTCTGGTTGTAAATAAAACTGTTTTATGGAAAAAACGATGATAAGGCTCCGGATGAGTGCAAAGGATGCTCATTATGGCGGAAATTTAGTGGATGGTGCGCATATGGTTCATCTTTTCGGAGATGTTGCTACAGAATTATTGATTATGCACGATGGTGATGAAGGTCTGTTTGTGGCTTACGACAATATAGAGTTTCTGGCGCCTGTTTATGCCGGAGATTATATTGAAGCAACCGGTGAGATTGTTAAGGTGGGAAATACTTCCCGTAAAATGGTATTTGAGGCAAAGAAAGTGGTTGTTGCCCGTCCGGATATTTCTGCCTCTGCTGCTGATGTGCTGGCCGAACCGATTCTGGTATGCCGTGCCAGTGGAACCTGTGTGGTAAAAAAAGAAGATCAAAGAAAATAAACGATTATGGAAAAGTTAATTATAACAGCAGCAATTTGCGGGGCTGAAGTGACGAAAGAACAGAATCCCGCCGTTCCTTATACTGTAGAAGAGATCGTAAGAGAGGCAAAATCGGCAGTAGATGCAGGTGCTGCTATCGTACATCTTCATGTACGTGAAGATGACGGAACGCCGACCCAGAGTAAAGCCCGTTTTAAAGAGTGTATCGATGCTATTTACAAGGTATGTCCGGATGTGATTCTGATTCCTTCGACGGGAGGGGCGGTAGGCATGACTGCTGAGGAGCGTTTGCAACCGACTGAACTTTTCCCTGAAATGGCCACCCTCGATTGTGGTACCTGTAATTTTGGTGATGATGTGTTTGAGAACACTATGCCTATGATGAGGGATTTTGGTAAGAGAATGTTGGAAAATGATATAAAACCCGAATACGAATGTTTTGAGATGGGACATCTTGATACGGTGTTGAATATGGCTAAGAAAGGACAGGTCCCTGGTGCTCCTATGCAGTTTAATTTTGTACTGGGAGTGCCCGGATGTACGCCCGCTACGGTTCCGAATCTTTGCTGGCTGGTAAATGCTATTCCGGCAGGATCGACGTGGACGGCAACGGGTATCGGTCGTCACGCTTTTACTCTGGCTGCTCCTGCGATTGTTATGGGGGGAAATGTGAGAGTGGGGTTTGAAGACAATCTTTATCTTGAAAAAGGAGTGTTGGCCAAGTCCAATGGTGAACTGGTTGCAAAAGTGGTGCGTCTGGCGAAGGAATTAGGGCGGGAGATTGCTACTCCGGAGGAAGCCAGAAGAATCCTTAACCTGAAGCCACGGGCATAATAAAAATTGAATGTGGAATAATTAACAACAATAAAATCATAAAACTATGAAAAAAGGAAATAAATACGGAACACACAGAGTGATTGCTCCCAAAGGTGTATTGCCACAACCGGCAGATAAGCTGGATAACAATATGGATGAAATTTATGACAATGAAATTTTGATTGACGTTCAGACTTTGAATATCGACTCAGCCAGTTTCACCCAGATTGAAGAACAAGCCGGTGGTGATAAAGCAAAAATTGCTGAAATCATGCTGGGGATTGTGGATAAGCAGGGAAAACACCGGAATCCGGTGACTGGTTCCGGCGGTATGCTACTCGGTACTGTAGAAAAAATCGGGGATGCTTTGGTTGGAAAAACCGACCTGAAGGTGGGAGACAAGATTGCTACCCTGGTATCCCTTTCCCTAACTCCGCTGAGGATTGATAAGATCAAAGAAATCCGCCCGGATGTGGATCAGGTGGATATCGACGGTAAAGCTATATTGTTTGAAAGTGGTATCTATGCTAAAATTCCGGCTGACCTGCCTGAAAAATTAGCTCTGTCAGCACTGGATGTTGCAGGTGCTCCTGCTCAGACTGCAAAATTGGTAAAACCGGGCGATACGGTATTGATCATCGGTGCCGGTGGTAAATCCGGAATGTTATGTTGCTATGAGGCTAAAAAACGTGCAGGTGTGACTGGTAAAGTGATTGGCCTGTGCCACAGCCAAAAGAGTACTGAACGTTTGCAGAAGTTAGGTTTCTGTGATTATGTTTTCTCTGCTGATGCTACCCAGCCTGTAGCAGTAATGGAAAAAATTGCTGAACTGACAAACGGTGAAATGTGTGATATTACCATTAATAATGTGAATATCACTGATACTGAAATGACCAGTATTTTGTGTACTAAAAATACCGGTTTGGTTTATTTCTTCTCTATGGCTACCAGTTTTACCAAAGCTGCTTTAGGTGCTGAAGGTGTGGGTAGTGATGTTACGATGATTGTTGGTAACGGATATACCAAAGGTCATGCAGAGATCACTTTGCAGGAATTGCGTGAAAATGAAGCCTTGAGAAAAATCTTTACTGAATTATACGCTTAAATAAATTTATAGGTGTACAGAGGTGTTTTTATTATACCTCTGTATACTCGTAAATTGTCACATATAAAAATATGGCAAGCAGAAGAAAAGAGTTTTTCCCGGAGGTTACCGATGAACAGTGGAATGACTGGCATTGGCAGGTGAAAAACAGAATTGAAACCTTGGATCAGTTGAAGAAATATATCCGGTTGACAAAGGATGAGGAAGAGGGAATACAGGAGTCTCTGAAGACTTTACGTATGGCTATTACCCCTTATTACCTGAGTCTGATCAATCCGGTGAATCCTTATTGTCCGATTCGGAAACAATCTGTTCCGACCATAGAGGAGTTACACCGTTCGCCGGCTGATCTGGAAGATCCTTTGCATGAGGATGGGGATTCACCTGTACCGGGATTGACACATCGTTATCCTGACCGGGTGTTGTTCCTGATAACAGATATGTGTTCTATGTATTGCCGGCATTGTACCCGGCGCCGGTTTGCCGGACATCATGACTGTGCATCGCCGATAGAGCGTATTGATAAATGTATTGAATACATTGCCCGTACGCCTGAGGTCCGGGATGTACTTTTGTCTGGCGGTGATGCGTTACTGGTAAGCGACGAGCGTCTGGAGTATATCATCAGCCGGTTGAGAGCTATTCCGCATGTGGAGATTATTCGTATCGGTTCCCGTACTCCGGTAGTTTTGCCGCAGCGTATTACTCCGGAGTTGGTGGATATGCTGAAAAAATATCATCCGATCTGGTTAAATACCCATTTCAATCATCCGGATGAGATTACGGAAGAATCTGCTGCGGCTTGTGCCCGTTTGGCCAATGCCGGTATTCCGTTGGGTAACCAATCGGTATTACTGAGGGGTATCAACGATTGTACGCATGTGATGAAAAAGCTGGTACACGAACTGGTAAAGATCCGTGTACGGCCCTATTACATTTATATCTGTGATTTGTCTGTGGGTATCGGACATTTCCGTACTCCGGTTTCCAAAGGTATCGAGATTATTGAAAATCTTCGTGGACATACTTCCGGATATGCTGTGCCGACCTTTGTTGTGGATGCTCCTGGTGGTTGTGGTAAAATACCGGTAATGCCGACCTATCTGATTTCCCAGAGCCCGAACCGGGTGGTATTGCGGAATTTTGAAGGGGTGGTCACTACCTATACGGAACCGACGGATTATAAAGATGAATGTCATTGTGAAGAGTGTGAAAAACTCCGGAAAACGGAAGGCGTGGCGGAATTGTTGAGTGGTGAACGTTTGTCGCTTGAACCGGCCAATTTAGATCGGAAAACACGGAATTTATTGGCAAAAGGGTAAATAATATACCAGTGTGCTAATGTATCAATTTGTAAAAATTGGTACATTAGTGCATGGGTAAATTTAAACATGGGTAATGTTTGAAGTTGATGATATACTGAGGTTTCGGAGTCTTGCCATTGTGGGGCTGGAAAAAAATACGGGGAAGACAGAATGCCTGAATTATATCCTTCGTCAGCTTAAGAAGGTAAGTCGGCAATTTGCACTGACCTCTGTGGGGATTGATGGAGAGAGCCGGGATCAGGTATGTCAGACACCGAAGCCTGAAATAGAGGTTCCGGAAGGAATGATATTTGTCACTTCGGAGAAACATTTCCGGGAAAGACGGTTGGTTGCGGAAATACTCGGTATCAGTGAGCGTCAGACAGCTTTAGGAAGATTGGTGACGGCGCGTGCTGTTACCTCCGGTAAGGTGTTATTATCCGGACCTTCGGATACGGCAGGTTTAAAGCTCTTGATCCGGGAAATGCAAGGGTTGGGGGTGCAAACAACTTTGGTAGATGGTGCTCTTTCACGTTTAAGTCTGGCCTCTCCGGCTATTACAGAGGCTATGATTCTGGCAACGGGAGCTGCTTTATCCGGAAATATTCCGGAATTAGTGAGAAAAACCCGTTATGTCTGTGATCTGATTGCTTTGGAAGAGGTGGATGAAGAATTACAAGAGGAATTGGATCGAGTGGAAAGAGGGGTATGGGCGATTGATTCTGAAGGAAAAGCCAGAGATCTGGATTTGCCTTCTGTTTTTATGCTGGAAAAGAATGAGAAGGATTTGTTCAGGTACGGAAATAGCTTATACGTGGCTGGGGCTGTAAGTGACAAATTGTTTCATTTCCTGCGGATGCAAAATCAGAATGTAGAGTTGGTGATCCGGGATTTTACCCGGGTATTTGCAAGTCCTGAGGCCTATTATTCTTTTTTGCGTAAAGGAGGTAAAGTGAAAGTCTTGCATCAGAGTAAATTGCTGGCAGTGACGGTAAATCCGGTATCACCTGCCGGTTTCGTTCTCGATTCAGACCGGTTGCGTCTCTCTATGGAGGAAGCTTTGCAATTGCCTGTTTATGATGTGAAGAAAATGGAGAATTAAGTGATGATTATCAGAGAAGCCATACAACAATTTAAGGGATTTCGTTATATCGTTGAGCAATTGGATATCTGTTCTTCTTTGGGCCGGAGGGTGCTGTATGAAATGCCGTGGTTGAATTCTATGGAAGAGATAGGCAGAGAATTCAACCGGATAGGGGAGGTTTGTAGTATACTCCAAAAACAAAACGGTTCCGGTAATCCGGAGAATGTGGCTTGTAAACTGATGCAGGTAAGAGACATCCGGGGAACAGTGGGACGTATGGGAACTACCTGTATTTTGGATGATCTGGAACTTTTTGAATTAAAGAGTTTTGCCTTATTGGCAGATGAAATCAAAGATCTGGTATCGGATTGGAAGTGGGTGATCCTGCCCGATCTGAAACCTGTCATAACCATACTGGATCCGGAAGGAAGCCGGATTCCTCATTTTTATATATATGATGTTTATTCGCCGGAGTTGACAAGCTTGAGAAAAGAGATAAAACAGAAAATACAAATTGGTGCCGGAGATGAAGAGGTGGAGAAATTAAGGGATAAAACTGTAGAACTGGAAGATGGTGTCCGGAAAGAACTTTCAGAAAAGGTACGGCACTATTATCCGGAAATCCGGAAAGCTTTGGAAATTGTAGCTTTAATAGATATTAGCCTGGCAAAGGCTAAACAAGTTGAACAGTTGCAGTTGAATTGTCCGGAGCTGGTGAATGCAGGAGGTACAACTGTTTATAAAGGGCTTTTTAATCCTCAGTTAAAAGATGCACTGAGAGGTGAAGGCAAGGATTTTCAGCCGGTAGATATAGAGCTTTGGAGTGGGGCGACGGTCATTACCGGAGCGAATATGGCCGGTAAAACAGTTTTATTGAAAAGTGTGGCTCTGGCGCAGGTAATGTGTCAGTTTGGTTTTTACGTACCGGCTTCAAAAGCGGTGATACAGTTGATAGATAAGGTATTGCTGAGTATCGGGGATGAACAGGACGAATTGAGTGGTTTGTCTTCTTTTGCTGCAGAGATGTTGTGCATTAATGAGATAGCAGAAAGGATCAGGTCCGGTCAGAAAGTACTTGTGCTGATAGATGAATTGGCGCGTACGACTAATCCGGTTGAAGGACGTGCTATTGTGAATGGGGTAGTGGAATTTTTGTCTGAAAATCAGACACAGGCATTGGTAACGACACATTATAGCGGGATCGTTGCGAAATGCCGGAGATTAAGGGTAAAAGGATTCGTGGAAAATCGTATCCAAGGGAATGTAACTCTGAAGAATATAAATGAATTTATCGATTATTCACTTGAAGAGGATGATAGTGAAACAGCGCCCCATGAAGCCATGCGCATTGCCTGGATGTTGGGGGTAGATAGCGGACTATTGCAGAAAGCAGAATATTTTCTGGCTGAAAAAGCATAGTCTTACGGGAATAGAACAGACAGTAAATAGTAATATATATGAAAAGTAAGTTAGGAATTGATTTTAATAAGGTAGAGCATGCCCGTGGTGTGGCCCGGAAGATCGCTGATCAGGTTCAGAGCTTTGTGAACGGCTATACAACGGTAGCTGTGGAAAGGACGCTTTGCCGGTTATTGGGTATTGACGGGGTGGATGGCAATGCTGTTCCCCTGCCGAATGTGCTGGTAGATGAGTTAAAAGAGAAGAATGTATTGAGTGAAGGAGTACTTTTCTTCTTGGGAAATGCAATGGTGGAAACCGGATTCACTCCCCAGGAGATTGCAGGGCAGGTGGCAGAGGGAAAAATGGATATCAGCCGGGTAGCTGTCTGCTCACAGGAACAGCGGGAACAGGCTTTGAAACCGTATATCGAAGCTAGTGTACAACGTATTGCTGCCAACAGGAAACGGCGGGAGAATTATATCGCGACGATAGGGGAAGGTTCGAAACCCTATTTATATGTAATTGTAGCTACCGGTAATATATACGAGGATGTGGTACAGGCTCAGGCTGCTGCCCGTCAGGGAGCTGATGTAATAGCTGTAATCCGTACCACTGGTCAGAGTTTATTGGATTATGTGCCTTATGGTGCCACTACAGAGGGTTTCGGGGGTACGTTTGCCACTCAGGAAAATTTCCGGATTATGCGGAAAGCTCTGGATGAGGTTGGCGAAGAGGTAGGACGTTATATCCGGCTGTGTAACTATTGCTCCGGTTTGTGTATGCCTGAAATAGCTGTGATGGGGGCCTTGGAAGGATTGGATGTGATGTTGAACGCTGCGTTATACGGGATTCTGTTCCGGGATATCAATATGCAGCGGACTTTGGTGGACCAGTTTATGTCACGGGTAATCAACGGTTTCGCCGGTGTTATCATCAATACGGGAGAGGATAATTACCTCACAACAGCTGATGCCGTAGAGGAGGCACATACGGTTTTGGCTTCTGACCTGATCAATGAGCAACTGGCATTACTGGCCGGATTGCCGGAGGAACAGATGGGCTTGGGGCATGCTTTTGAAATGGATCCGATGCTGGAAAATGGTTTTTTGTATGAGTTGGCTCAGGCTCAGATGACCCGGGAAATTTTTCCGAGGGCAACATTGAAATATATGCCGCCGACTAAATTTATGACCGGTAATATTTTCCGGGGACATATTCAGGATGCATTGTTTAATATGGTAGGAATCTGGACATCACAGGGAATACAACTTTTGGGAATGCCGACAGAGGCTATTCACACTCCGTTTATGTCCGATCGTTACCTGTCTATCGAAAATGCCCGTTATATTTTCAATAATATGAGGAATATCGGGGATGAAGTGGAGTTTAAAGAAAATGGAATTATTCAGAGCCGGGCGAAAGAAGTTCTGGATAAAGCTACTGTCTTGCTGGAAAGAATTGAACAGGAGGGACTTTTCTTGGCTTTGGAAAAAGGTATTTTCGCCGATATCAAGCGTCCGAAAAACGGAGGGAAAGGTTTGGATGGTGTTAGTATGAAGGGCAAGAACTATTTCAATCCCTTTGTGGAAATTATGATGAACAGATAGGATAATTCAAATATTGAAAATATGAGTGGCGGATTATATTCAACAGAAGGCAGGGACTTTGACCAGACCCTGGATCTGAAAAAAATAAAACCCTATGGGGATACTATGAATGACGGAAAAACACAGCTGAGTTTTACTTTGCCTGTGCCGGCCGGTGAGGAAGCGATAGAAGCAGCAAAACAATTGATGAAAAAGATGGGATTTGAGAATCCGCAAATTGTTTTTCATCAGGAACTGACTGAAGGATATACTTTTTTTAATTGTTATGGTAGCTGTATACATACAGTGGATTATACCAATATTTATGTACCCAAAGTGGAATCTACGAAATGGGATATGGCTGAAACAGATCTGTTTGTTAAAGAGCATATCGGACGAAAAATCGTGGTGATCGGTGCCAGTACAGGTACGGATGCACATACTGTAGGGATTGATGCAATCATGAACATGAAAGGTTTTGCCGGACATTACGGGCTGGAACGTTATGAAATGTTTGAAGCTCTGAATATGGGAAGTCAGGTGACCAATGAAGAGTTTATTGCTAAAGCCATTGAGCTGAAGGCAGATGCTTTGTTGGTTTCTCAGACCGTGACTCAGAAGGATATTCACATCAAAAACCTGACAGAATTGGTAGAAATGCTGGAAGCGGAAGGTTTGCGTGATAAGGTGATTCTGGCTTGCGGAGGTCCCCGAATCTCCCATGAGCTGGCAAAAGAACTGGGGTATGATGCCGGCTTTGGCATGAATACCTATGCTGACGATGTGGCTTCTTTTATCGCTCAGGAATTGGACAGGAGATTAACGAGCCGTTGAGAAGAAATATAAATGAAAATTTAAAGTATACACACTATGGAAAAAGAACAAGTACGTGAGGTTATTGCCAAAAGAGTGGCAATGGAGCTCAAAGATGGTGATGTGGTGAATTTGGGTATCGGACTTCCGACTTTAGTGCCCAACTATTTGCCCGAAGGTGTACAGGTGATTCTACAGACCGAGAATGGTTTGATCGGTATGGGACCGACTCCTGCTGTGGGTGAGGAAGATCCGGATCTGATCAATGCCGGTGGTGGTGCCATTACCGCTTTGCCGGGGGCTGCCAGTTTTGACAGTGCAACCTCTTTCGGTATTATCCGTGGAGGTCATGTGGATGTGAGTATCCTCGGCGCTTTACAGGTAGATGAGAAAGGTGACCTGGCAAATTGGATGATCCCGGGAAAGAAAACACCGGGCATGGGGGGG